>JASHXR010000031.1 GCA_030043435.1 Microcaldota archaeon | reverse complement strand
GATAGAAGGGACAATAGCAAATGTAAAGGCCAATCTGGAGAAGCCAGGTGGTGGATGACCATGGAGCAACTCTTCCAAAATTCAATCGAAGACCTGAACGGCCTGCGCCACTTCTCCGAAGAGGAGCTGAGGATCCTCGATAACGTGGACAAGGCAACGGAGGAGATGGCAGAGTCCGAGTTCGAGTACTATCTGAGGCATGAGGTGAACATGGACGCGCCAAGGATAGCAAGGAAGTACGGCCTGCTGGGCATACCTGTCAAGAAGGAGTATGGCGGCCTTGGCTCTAACCACCTTGTCACGGCGTTGGCTAAGGAGCGCCTCGGGCAGCTCGGCCTCGGCTTCTCAAGCTTCTTCAACGTGCAGGTCTTCCTTGGCGGATTGAGCATACAGCACTGGGGGACCGAGGCGCAGAAGGAGCGCTACCTGAAGCCCGCAGCGCAGGGCGATAAGGTCCTCGCTTTCGCGCTGACCGAGCCAGAGGCGGGGAGCGACCCTACGTCGCTCAAGACTGAGTACGAAAAGCGCGGAGGCAGCTACGTCCTGAACGGCACGAAGTACCTTATAACGAACGGCTCCATCGCAGACCATGTTATAGTCTTCGCGAGGTCGAAGGCCGTGCAGAATGAGATAAGCGCCTTCATAGTCGACGGGAAGAGCGCCGGCCTGGACAGGATGCGGCTCAGGGAGAAGATAGGGCTCTACACTTCCGATACCGCGATGCTGGAGTTCAAAGACGTCGAGATACCTGAAGAGAGCGTGCTAGGCGGGGTGGGGAAGGGCATGCACGTCGCGTATTCCGGGCTACTGAACGGCAGGCTTGGCGTGGCTTCGGCCTGCATAGGCATAATCGAGGGGTCTCTCAACGCTGCAATCGCAAGGGCTAAGGAGCGCGTGCAGCACAACAAGCTGATAGGAAAGCATCAGCTCATACAGAGACACATAGCGGAGATAAGGCAGAACCTCGAGATGGCCAGGTGGCCCACCTACTTCGCCGCGATACAGAGGGCCGACTATGAAAAGGACATAAACAACAAGGCCATGATCGACGAGGCAGAACTGAGGACTGCGCTCGCGAAGAAGATCGCGTCAAGGCTCGCGTTCGAGTCCGCTGACCATGTAGTGCAGGTGTTCGGCGGATTCGGGTACTCCTTCCTCTCCCCTGTCGGCGCCCTCTTCTGCGACAGCAGGGTGACGAGGATATACGAGGGCACCGACGAGATAATGGAGCTCAAGATAGCCGCTGAGGTGTTAGGGAGGGACTTCGAGGCTTTCAGCTAAAAGGTGGATAGATGCCTATACGAGGATACCTTGGCAAAAAACCGCAGATACATGACACTGCATACGTGGAAGACAGCGCGATGGTCATCGGAGACGTCAGGATAGGCAGGGACTCGAGCATATGGAACGGCGCAGTGCTCAGGGCAGACATGCACTACATAAAGATAGGCAAGAACACCAGCATTCAGGATAACTCCGTATTGCACGGGACAGCTGGCAAATTCCCGACGATTGTAGGCGATAATGTCTCGATAGGGCACAACGCGATAGTGCACGGATGCGTTGTCGGAGACAACTGCCTCATCGGGATGGGCTCAATCATACTAGAAGGGGCGAGGATCGGCAACTGGTGCATAATAGGCGCTGGTGCTGTAGTTACTGAGGGCGCGAGGGTTCCCAGCAACAGCATCGTACTTGGCATTCCCGGCAAGGTCGCAAGGAACGTCACCCCGCTACATAGGTCGAGGATAACCAGGAACTGGAAGGCGTATGTAAGGCTAAAGGAGACATACCTGAGAGCGCAGCGTCAGGGATAGTCGTAAAAGCCCCTCTTTGCCTTCTTCCCCAGCCTTCCCTCGTCGACCAGCTTCACAAGCAGCGGCGCAGGCTTGAACTTCGGGTCCTTGTTCTGCAGATATATAGCCTCCATTATGTCCTTGCACACGTCCAACCCTATGAAATCCGAGAGCTCCAAGGGCCCCATCGGATGATTGAAGCCGAGCTTTGCTATCGTGTCTATCGCCTCCTTTGTCGCGACGCCCTGGTCGAGCGCGTTTATCGACTCGTTCAGGTAGACCATGAGTATCCTGTTGGAGATGAATCCCGGCGCGTCATTCACCTCTATCGCAGTCTTTCCGAGGCTCTCCCCGAATGCCTTTGCAGCGGCCATGGTCGCCGCCGATGTCCTCCTCCCCTTCACGACCTCGACGAGCTTCATGACCGGCGCGGGGTTAAAGAAGTGCAGGCCTATGAACCTGCCTGGATTGCGAAGCGCATCCGAGAGCGTAGTTATCGAGATTGAGGAGGTGTTGGTGGCTATAATGGCCTTGCCGCTTGCGTACCTCTCCGCCTCTGTGATGACCCCTAGCTTTGTCTTCAGGTCCTCGGGGACCGCCTCTATTATTATGTCTGCGTCATTGACCGCGCCGATGCTGGACGAGGTCTTCAGGCGCTGCAGGAGTGTCTCCTTCTGCTCCGAGGTCATCCTTCCCTTCGCAATCGCCTTGTCAAAACCGGCCTTGACGCGCTCCAACCCTCTTTTTACGGAATCTTCGCTCCCGCTTATCATCGTCACATCGTGGTTCGCGCTTACTATCGCCTGCGCTATCCCGGACCCCATGGTCCCTACTCCTATTATCGCCACTCTCATCAAATCACGCCCTCTTCACGACCATCGCAGCCGCGCCACCTCCTCCATGGCATAGGGCCGCAAGGCCCGTCTCCTCCCCGCGGTCCTGCAGTGCATACACCAAAGTAGACAGTATGCATGCGCCGCTTGCCCCGAGCGGATGCCCTATGGCCGTCGCCCCGCCGTTGACGTTCAACCTGCCCATGTCTATCCCGAGCTCCTTGGCGACGCCTAGGGTTTGCACGCAAAACGCCTCGTTAATCTCGATAAGGTCTACGTCGTCAAGCTTCAGGTGCGCCTTTTCGAGCGACCTCCTTATGGCTGGGACGGGGGCCATACCGTACTTGCTGGGGTCGCTTCCCGAGGAGGCGTATGACTCTACCTCTGCAAGAGGCTTCAGGCCGTACTGGTCCATCCTCTTCGCCGACATGAGCAGTAGGAACGAGGCCCCATCGCTAAGCTGCGAGGCGTTTCCCGCGGTTATGGTGCCGCCAGGCTTGAAGACCGGCTTGAGTGCGGCGAGCCTCTCTATGGTCGTATCGCGCCTTATGCACTCGTCTTTGTCGAATGTCTTCCCGCTCTGCAGCATTATTGGTATTATCTCCTTTGCGAGCCTGCCGCTGTCTGTCGCAGCCGCAGCCCTCCTGTGGCTCTCAAGCGCAAACCGGTCCTGCTCCTGCCTTGTTATGCTATACTCGCTTCCCATATCTTCGGCAATGGCCCCCATGTGCAGCTGGCTATAGCAGTCGATAAGGCCATCGCCAAGCATCTCGTCGACCAGCTCGAAGCTGCCTGGCTCCACGTTGCCCTGCCTCAGCTTGCCCAGGAACGCATCGAGCGCTATGTTGCCGAACTTCTGGAACGCCCTCACTCCGCGGATGGCGAATGGCGCATTGGACATGGATTCTACTCCTCCTGCGAGTATCATGTCCGCGTTGCCTGCAGCTATTGACTCTGCGGCGAGGCCTACGGCTTTGAGGCCCGAGGCGCATACCTTGTTCACTGAATACGCAGAGAGCTCGTGAGGCAGCCCTGCATATACGACGACCTGCTTTGCGGGGTTCTGACCCAGGCCACAGGAGATGACATTTCCCACGATGACCTCGTCTATCTCATTTGCATTGACCTTTGTGCGGGAGAGCATCCCCTTGATGACCTCTGCGCCTAGGCGCGTCGCGCTTATCCCTGACAGGGAGCCTAGAAACTTCCCTATCGGGCTCCTTGTCGCATCTACTATGTATGCCTTTTCCATGCAATCACTGCCTGGACCCTGTCCTGCTCCGCTTGATGAACGAGCTGATCCTCCTCTTGCTGTCCGGAGCTTTGAAGGATGACACAAAAGCAGACCTTTCTACGGAGCCGTTGCCCTTTGCGTTGGCGTTTATCGCAGACTTCGCGTTCTTCACCGCAATAGGGCTGTTCTGGTTTATCCTCTCCGCGATGGACCGCGCCTCCTTCATGAGCGAGCCCGGTTCTACTACTCTATTCACCAGGCCTATCCTGAGGGCCTCATCTGCGCTTATATGGTCCCCTAGGAATATCAACTCCTTGGCCTTTGCGATGCCTACCAGCGCAGGAAGCCTGTAAGTCCCGCCGCCTCCCGGCGTTATCCCCAGCTTCACCTCAGGCTGCCCGAAAACTGCGCCATTGGCTGCTATCCGTATGTCGCATGCCATGGCGAGTTCGCACCCTCCCCCAAGGCAGTAGCCGTTGACTGCTGCTATTACCGGCTTCTCCATGCGCTCTATCCTGTCGAATACAGCATGCACTCTGTCGACAAATGAAGCGGCGTCATTCCCGTCCTTAAGGCTGCTTATGTAGTTTATGTCTGCGCCTGCGCTGAATGACCTATCGCCAGCGCCGGTGATTATGACGGTCATGCATCTCTTGTCTGCAGCAAGGTCCGCCATCGCCCTGTCAAGGCTCTCCAGCGTGTCCGCGTCGAGAGAGTTCAGCTTATCCGGCCTGTTAATGGTCACTACGGCAGTGCTGCCGGCAACATCTACTACGAGATTCTTGTACCCCATACCGACCAGCACAGACAATATTGGGGAGCTGGGATTTTAATAGCTTCCAGTCTTCTCGCACCGGCTTTGCGTCTTGCCTGATATCTGCTCGCGCGCCTTATGGCTCCGGGCCGGAGGCGCGTTAACCTGCTTTTTGCCGTGGCGCATACGCCGGCTGCAGCGCCGAATCAACTCCCCATACAGTCGCATATTAATATTTATCGTTCCCTATAATATCGACAATTTTGCCGGAGTGGTAAATGTGTTTGAGATAAAACTGGACAATGCGCGGTATTGGAGGGACTGCATAGGCGCGATAGGCGCGCTGGTCGACGAGGGCCTGTTCAACATAACCAAGGAGGGGATAAGCCTCAAGGCGATGGACCCGTCGAGCATAAGCATGATAGCGTTCACCATACCGAGCAAGGCCTTCTCCAAGTTCACTGTAGACAAGAACACGACCATAGGCCTGAACCTCGAGAACCTCAACAAGATACTCTCCAGGACGAGGGACGACGAGGCCCTGGTGATGAAGGATACAGACAGCAAGCTCTCCATGGAGTTCGTTGGAGCTGCGTCAAAGAGGAAGTACAGGCTCCAGCTGATAGACGTGAAGAAGAGCGTGGAGAAGGAGCCCAATGTCGCGTTCGATGCAAAGGTGGAGATAAGCGCCGACCCGCTCAAGGACATACTCAAGGACGCAAGCCTGCTCTCGTCATACATCACGTTCAAGGCGGCAAAGGACCAGTTCACCACGAGCGCGCACGGCGACTCTGGGGAGCTGGAGGAGCTGCATACCAACGACGGCAGCGTGGTAAAGAAGGTTGATGTGGAAAAGAACGCCGATGCGGTCTTCAACCTCGAGTTTCTGGAGAACATGGTAGGGCCGTGCCCGAGCGGCAACACGGTCTCTATCGCGATGAAGTCCAACGAACCATTGAAGCTCAGCTACAACATAGGGGAGAGCTCGCTCTCGTACTTCTTGGCACCGTACATGGAAGACTGACGTAGTGATTGCCACGGAGGAGATAGAGAGGAGGATAAGGAAGGACATCTCCATCTTCTCCGAGAACATACGGAAGCTGGAGACGGCACGCCTTTCCGAGGGCGAGTCCAGGATCGTGGAGCTGTCCAAGATGTATGCGAAGGACTCCGAGTCGTGGCTGGCGAAAGGCGACTACTACACCTCGTTCTCCTCGGTCTCCTATGCGCATGGCCTCCTCGACTCGATACTAAAGCTGAAGCACCTGATGGAGTGACCACATGCGTCTATACAGGGAAGGCAGCGCAGTCATATCGCAGGGCCCGGATACATTCCTGAATCCCAAGATGTCGAAGCTCAGGGACGTCTCGGTGCTGTTCCTCAACGCACTGGAGACGGGGAAGGAGAATCTGCTGGACAGCACCGCAGCAAGCGGTATACGCGCAATAAGGTATTACAAGGAGTGCGGGATAAGAAATGTCACGCTGCTCGACATCAACAGTAAGACCCTGGCGCCGATGAAGGCAAATCTCAGGAGGAACGGGGTAAAGGCCAAGGCCCTCTCCATCAGCATACAGGAGTTCGCCAGTAGTGGCAATGGCCCGTTCGACATAGTCGACCTCGACCCCTTCGGAAGTCCTGTGCCGCACATCCACGACCTTCTCAAGGTCTGCCACAAAGACTCGACGCTGCTCATCACCGCTACCGACACCGCAGTCCTCTGCGGCGCGCATGCGCCTGCGTGCGTCAAGCTCTATGGCGCAGTGCCTATGCACAACGTCCTCTGCAAGGAAGCAGGGATGCGGATACTCATAGGCTTCATCGCCAGGAGCGCAGCGCAGTTCAACTTCGGGATACATCCAGCGCTCTCCATATCCGACATGCACTACATGCGCGTATTCGTGACGCTGAAGCGCGGCGCTGTCGACGCCCTCGCCTCGATGAAGAGCCTGGGATACGCGACATCCTGCAGGTCATGCCAGTCCTTCGAGACCTTTCCCGGCCTCGTGCCGGAGCTGACGAGGAGGTGCAGGAACTGCGGCAAGGAAGGTGATGTCGCCGGGCCTCTGTGGCTCGGGAGCCTGTACGACAAGGCCTTGCTCTCAAGGATCGCATCGTCCAAGGGCGGAGGCATGGAAGAGGCCAGGGCTGAGCTCGAGAGCCTGCGCGCCGAGGCCGACGTGCCGTTCTTCTACTCGGTACCCTCGGTCACCAGTTCTCTCGGTATTGGCTCTGTCTCATCGGCAAGGGTCGCCATCTCGCTGAAGGCAAGGGGATACGCCGTAACTCCGACGCAGTTCTGTGCAGATGCGATAAAGACCGATGCTCCTGTCCGCGAGGTTATCGCCAGTGTACGGAGCGCCTCGCGCGCCGAGCCTCTCTAACTTTCCTTATAGCCGCTGCCCCCTGCTGCTACTCCGTCACTCCTCATCTTCCTGGCCGTTGACCACATCGGCAGCGTTAGCGTCGCGGCCGTCACGGTTCTCTTTCTTCGTCTTCACTGCCTTCCTCACCGCCCTCTTCGGTCCCGCAACCTGTACATCCCTCATCTTTGATGCGCCGCCTCCGCCGCTGATGAGCAGCTCGAACGCCACTGTCGGCTCATCTATGGAGAACACGTTCATCACCTCGGGATGTATCTCGCCAAGCAGCCCGAGCTCGGCCCCTCCCCCGGCCACTATCCTTGCGCACCTCCCCTCGATGAAGCTCCTGTGCGCTAGCGGCTCCAACGCGTATCCTATCCTGAGTATCTCGGCGAGGGCGATGAACGACGACTTTATCGTGTTGAAGTT
>JASHXR010000004.1 GCA_030043435.1 Microcaldota archaeon | reverse complement strand
TGGTACCTGCGCCTGCCGTAGATGTTTGGGTAGGAGTATGAGCTGAGGTTGACGTACTGCTCTATGCTCCTGTCAGCTATCACTACCTCTCTTGGATCGTACTTCCCAAAGACCAGCGGCGAGACGATGCCTGACCTGTTCTGCGCAGGCGCCTTCCTCCCCTCCCCTCCAGCCGCTCTGCCCTCATCATCAGCCTGGCCGTCAGCAGGCCCGGCCTGCCTGTGCGTCTGCGCCACTGCAGTCCTCTCAGGCTGCGCTGCAGCCTCACGGGCCCCAGACGGCGCCGCAGGACCTGCCGAACCAGTCCTCGGTGATGGCTTGTGCTGCGCTCCGTCTATTCCCGCTGCCATACTGTTCTCATCGCCACTCCCAGACACAAACACTACCTCTTCGGCTTCTCCTTCCTGCCCTTGACTACCTCGTATAGGTCGGCTCCGTTCACTCCGACGACCCTGAACCTCAGGCCTGGGATCGAGCCCATTGCGCCGCGCTGCGAGCCTCCCATGCCCTGTATCATGACCTCGTCGTGCTCCTCTATGAAGTTTATGGAGCCGTCGTAAGGCACATAAGCGCCTACCACCTTCCCGTTCTTGACTACCTGCACGCGCACGCATTTTATGAGCCCAGAGTGGGGCTGCTTCTGCTGCAGCACGAACTTCTGCAGGACGAGCGCCTTGGCCATCGGCACAGTGCCGACAGGGTCATACCTCTTCTTTATCTTGAAGTACTTCCTCTTCCACCACTTGTTGAGCATCCTGTGCCTCTTCCTCTTCTTCACGAGCTCCCTGGCAGCAAACTCTCCCTTCGCCATCGATTCAACCTTTAGTATTCCTCCGTCAGTATCTTCGAGTTCCCCGCCTCGAGTATGGCGAGGCTGTTTACCGAGTGCGGACGGCCGCACGCAGCGCCGAGCTCTATCGAGTTGCCCGAGAACCTTATCAGCCGCGTGCCTGATACGGCGCACATGTGCACTATGTCCCCTACCGTCTCCTTCTCCCCCTTCGTCGCGACCACTACGGCGAGGGCCGAGTTGGAGCCTATGCATCTCACGACGCCCCTGCAGCCAAGGCTGACCTTGCCTGTGCCCATAGCCAACCTAATGTCGCTTGAGAGATCTCCCATATGACCATCAGAGCAGCAGCCTAGCCTGAGAAAGAACCGACAGTTCCGAATCTAAGATAAGCCGTGATAGATATTGGGCGGGAAGGTATATAAACCTTGAGAAAGGGCGCTCCTCAGGGGCGTTCTTGACAAGGTTCCCACGGCAAACCGAGTCGCTATCCCTTTTTGCGCGCCAGTGCCATCCTTCTCGGGTCCAGCACCGCGTCGAGCGTCTTGCTGTCGAGTATGCCCCTCTCCATGCACACCTCCTTTATCGTCTTGCCCTCCCTGTATGCCGCATTGGCGAGCTGCGCCGCCTTCGCATATCCTATGTACGGGTTGAGCGCCGTAGCCACAGAGAGGTCCTCCTCGAGCATCCTCGAGATGCGGTCCCTGGAGGCCGCGGTCCCCCTTACGCACCTCTCCGAGAAGGTGCGGACCGCGTTGGAGAGGATCTCCATCCCGAAGAGTGTGTCATACGCTATGACAGGAGAGAAGACGTTGAGCTCGAGCTGCGCGCCCTCCACTGCCCCGGTCACCGCCCTGTTCATCCCAATCACCTGGAGGCAGACCATGCCGAGCATCTCAGGTATGCTCGGATTCACCTTGCCCGGCATTATCGAGGAGCCCGGCATCACGGAAGGCAATAGGAGCTCGTGTATGCCCCCCCTGGGCCCAGAGGCCAGTATCCTGAAGTCATTGGCTATCTTCATCAGCGCCACCGCGCTCTCCTTCATCGCGTCGTTGAGCGCGAGCACCTCGAGCCTGTTCTGCGTCGCCGCGAACCTGTTCCTGCTCTGCCTGAACGCAACTCCGGTAATGCCTCTAAGCTCGGCTATGGCGTACCTTGCATACGCCTGCCCCGCGTTCATCCCTGTGCCTACCGCAGTGCCGCCGAGGGGCAGCTCGAGGAGGCCCCTCGCCGCTCCGTCGACAAGCACCGCGCAGTGGCCCACCGTGGCGGCATACCCGGAGAACTCCTCCCCAAGCGTCATAGGCACGGCATCCTGCAGGTGCGTCCTTCCCACCTTGACGATGGACGAGAACTCCCTTGACTTTGCGTAGAGCGTGGCCTCGAGGAGCCTCAGAGCCGGTATGAGCTTCCTCCTGGCCGCGAGATACGACGATATGTTTATCACCGACGGATACGTGTCGTTTGTCGACTGGGACATGTTGACGTGGTCGTTAGGGTGCACCGTCTTATACTCCCCCCTCGCGCCGCCGAGTAGTCCTATCGCCGTGTTTGCGACCACCTCGTTAACGTTCATGTTGGTGCTCGTCCCGGCCCCTGCCTGGAAGATGTCTATGGGGAACTGGCCTGCAGGCTTGTCGCGGAGCAGCATATCGCACGCCTTGACGATAGCCTTGCCCCTCCTCCTATCCAACTTTCCCGCTCTCATGTTCGCTATCGCTGCGGCCTTCTTGAGCATTAGATACGCATCGATGAACTCTGTAGGAACGCGCACTCCTGAGACTGCGAAGTTATCAAGGGTCCTCTGCGTATCAGAGCCGTAGTATGCGTCTGCAGGCACCCTGACCCTGCCCAGCGCGTCCCTCTCCGTCCTGTACCTGATGCAGTCACCCTGATCATGATTAGATGTCAAGGTATTTATAGGATGCGCCGCGCCAGCTTTGCGTTGCGATGGGAGCGCGCATCAATCCTGCGCGCCGCGCCCCTTCCTCAGGGCAATCCTGACATATCCGGAGCGCTTGTCTTCAGTGAGCGCATAGCCCGCCAGGCGCCCCTCGGAGACTAACCAGTCCAGCGCCTTCCTAATGCCGTTCAGTGAGGCGGGTTTCGTATCTGCCTCTATCTCCTTGGCGCCGGGGTCAGCCAATACGTCCTCAAGCCTGGACCTCAAGAGCGTCGTGTAGACGCCGATGCGCCTCGCCTCTGGGGCCACCCACGCTACGTTGAAGGAGACGACCGAATCAGCTGGGGGCCGCATACTGGCATATCCGAGAAGCCTGCCTGTGTCGGCGTCCCTCGCCAGATACTCGCGGTGCATCTGAGCGCCATGGTATACCGGCTCGTCATCGTCCATCTCAAAGGCGCGCCTCAGGAAGGCGTCGAACTCGCGCCTTCCGGCCACATCCATCTCATGGTAGTTGACGCTTCCTGCCTCTATCCTCGGCCGCGGCAGTGCGCCTCTGATACCTGCAGAATCCGCTGTAGCATCTGCGCTCCTTGCGCCTGCCGCATCAGGCCTACCACGTTGCCTCTCGACCATATAGTCACCGTATATCAAGATGTGGCGCTTCTCATATATACGCGTGAAGGGGCATTTGACGTGCGTCTAACGCCGCATCGCCTGTCTTACTTGTCCTTCTTGCCAACGACAGCATCCTTCATCAGCTCGCCTTTGAGGAGCTGTATCGCAGCTGCGGGGTCGACGCCCTTCGGGCAGACCTTCGAGCATGCGCCTGCGAACTCGCAGCCCCATACTCCGGCCAGGCTGTCTACTGAAAGGAGCCTCTCCTCGCCCCTCTGGTCGAGCGAGTCTGCATGGTACCTATATGCCTGCGAGAGCGCCTGGGGGCCTATGAACTCAGGATTCGAGTTGACGACGGGGCAGGCATCGAGGCAGAGGCCGCATGAGATGCAGTACGAGTACGGCAGGTACCTGTCGATCTCCTCCCGGCTCTGCTTGTACGCCTCCTTCGCCGCGTACTTCTCCCTGGAGTCCAGCCTGTACCTTCCCGGCTCCACCGAGACGTGCCTCTCGAAGAAGTCGTCGAAGTCGGTGACGAGGTCCTTGAGCAGCGGATGGCCGTACATCGGCTCCACGTCTATCTCACCTCCCTCGGCAGCCTTGAGCGCGTTGGTCTCGCATGCCAGCACCGGCTTCCCGTTCACGACCATCCCGCACGACCCGCAGATGCCCATCCTGCAGCTATACCTTATCGCGAGCGTCTGGTCCTGCCTCTCCTTTATGCTCAGCAGCGCGGAGAGCACGGTGGAGTGCCCGTCGACCTCGACCCTGTACGCCTCCCTCTCTACCGCCTTCTTCTCTCCGATGAACCTGGCGACGCTGAAGCTGACGATGCGGCGGCCTCCGCCGCCCCTCTCCGCGTGATAGACAGGTATGGCCGCGGCGCGCCTTGGCTCTACCGCCACATCAGCACTCTCCCTGGGCCCGTGCGCCCAGACCTCTGCGAAGCCCATGGCGCCGAAGGCGATGAGGCCAAGAGAGGCGAGCACGAGCAGTGCGCGGCCGACGAGCTGCGCGCCCAGCGCGTCGGCGATGAGCATCAGGTAGAGGAGGAGAGGCACGCCTATGATCGAGGCGTAGAAGACCAGCATGTATCTCGAAGCCCTCATAGGAACCACATCGCGAATATGGCCGCGAAGCCGATGACCCACGCCGCGGTAGCGGCGTAAGGGGCGCCTGCGCAGACGAGGCCGAGCCAAGGGCTGCCGCCTGATGCGCTTACGAACGACCGGTTGAGGTCAGGCGAGAACCTTCCCCGCGACGCTATCAGCACAGCAGCCTTAGCCACTGCGTAGACCTCTACAGTGAAGAGCGCCCAGACCACAAGCACCAGCGCCTCTATATACGCGCTCTCTAGGCTGCCTTGGAAGAGCAGTGCAGTCGCGAGTATCGCTATCCCCGTCGCCAGCGAGGCGAAGATGAGGACCCTGTAGGCGAGCATGTGGACGAAGGCGCCTGTGTCGAAACCCAACACCCTGGCTATCCTTCCCTCACCTCCCCTCGTGTCAATGCTCTCTCCCATCAGACCACCTCGTATCGCCGCATCGCTACGCCTCTCAATACCTTCTCTCTTCCGGCTTCCACCTTGTTATCACTACAGGCAGGTAGCTTATCCTGCTGCCCCCTCCGATCCCGCCCTTCTGCGAGATGGTGTGCTTGAGCCATCTCACATCGTCGCGCTTCGGGTACTCGCGCACCGCGTGCGCACCCCTGCTCTCCCTCCTCCTCGCCGCGCCCTCTGCTGCGACGACAGCCAGCTCGAGCATGCTGGAGATCTCGAGCACGTCGCGCAGGTTGGTATTGTATACCATGCGCCTCTCCCGCACGTACGCCCTCCCGAGCCTCGACCTTATCGACCTCAGGCGCTTCACTGCCACGGCCATCGAGCGCATCGACCTGTAGACATAGAGGTGGGAGCCTAGCACCGCCTGCGCCTCCCTTAGGAGTGCGTAAGGGTCCTCGTCGCCCTCTCCCGAGACCATGCGCTCGATGCGCCTCGCCTCAGACTGCGCCATCTCCTCAGCCACTCTCTCCTCAGCGCCATGCCGTGCCATCCCCTTCCTCAGGAGCGCGCGCTTGGCCGCAGCCGTTCCGACCCTCCTGCCCCAGACAGCGCACTGGCTCAGCGAGTTGGAGCCCAGCCTGTTCGCGCCGTGGACGCTGACGCACGCGCACTCCCCTACGGCCCAGACCGAGTCAGAGGGGCGCCTGGCCGGACCTACCATCGCCCTCCCCTCGATGTCCGTGTCTATCCCTCCCATCGTGAAGTGCGCTGCCGGCCTGACCGGCAGCATATCCCTCGACGGATCGAGGCCGAGCGTCTTGATCGCCATGTCCTTTATCATGGGCAGCCTCTCGTCTATGACCTCGCGCTCGAGGTGCCTCAGGTCGAGGTTGACGTAGCCCATGCCGGAGAGCCGGTCCGAGAAGCCGCGCCCCTCCTCCATCTCTGTGACTATCGCCCTT
>JASHXR010000030.1 GCA_030043435.1 Microcaldota archaeon | reverse complement strand
GGTCCTCGGTTCCGATGGCAACCCTGCTCCAGGCGCAGTGACCATACTGAGGCCTGTGACGCCTGAATTTGTAAACAATGACCTCGCGAAGGCCCAAGTAAGAGTAGGCAGCAAGACGGGACTGCCTGTCGCGGAGAGGGAGGAGGTCTTGGAAAGGCTGCCCGAGTCAGAGAAGTTCGTGATCCTTACCAACACCTTGGAGGGGGTGAGGCCCGTAGTGTGCGGCATCACCATGGTAGATGGCGAGGTGCGCACGAACGTCCTATACGCAAACCTCAAGCAGGCCGAGATGATATATGCCAGCAACGTGGTCACGATAGACGCGGAGAGGCCGGCAAGGCAGGTTCCTGACGAGCTCGTCAAGCTCTTCAGCTCAGAGCTTGCAGGCGCGCTCAGGCCCGAGTAGATGCCGGCTGGACAATGCCAGCAGGATGGGCATGGGCGTCGCATACTCCACTTTGACCAGGTTCTGCCCCTTATATACCTTACGTGTTGAAGGAAGGGTCATGAAGCTCAACAAGCTTACGAAGGAGGAGGAGCGCGTCATCGTGCACAAGGGCACGGAGGCGCCATTCACAGGGGAGTACGAGGGTAACTCAAGGCCCGGGACCTATGTGTGCAGAAGGTGTGATGCACCCCTCTACAGGTCAGGGGACAAGTTCGACGCTCGATGCGGGTGGCCGAGCTTCGACCAGGAGATAGAGGGCGCGGTGAGGAGGGTGCCAGACCCTGACGGGATGAGGACCGAGATCCAGTGCGCAAGGTGCGGCGCGCACCTGGGCCATGTCTTCGAAGGGGAGGGCTTCACAAAGAGGAACACAAGGCACTGCGTAAACTCCATCTCGCTCAGGTTCATCCCAGAGGCCTGAGATAGAGGCGCCAGGCGGGACAGGCGCCACGCGCCTGGAGTTGCTTCTTCTGGTGCGCGCAAATATAACGTTTGGCGGTTCCAGAACACAAAGGGTTATTTATACTTTTCGCTGCACCGAAAAAAGGCGGAATTTGCGCAGGTTTGCGCTCTTTGCGCCCAGGTTGCAAGGCAGGCTTCATGCGTATAAAAGCCAGCCACCTGGAATGCGCCCCATAAACCGCAACTGTGCGCAAGTTTCGTTTAATGCAGCCCATTCCTGCGGATCTTATGGTGGACTGCCGATGTGCAGACACATGCGTTTAAATAAAACAACAGCGAAGTTGGTCATATGGCAACAGGCACAAAATCAATAGTCTTCGGTGGCGGTTGTTTTTGGTGTACTCAGGCTGTACTGGATATGTTTAAGGGCGTTGTCAAGACAACGCCAGGCTATGCAGGTGGCACTACCAAGAATCCGACATATGAGCAGGTATGCAGCGGGACTACTGGTCATGCCGAGGTCATAAAGGTGGACTACGATCCAAAAGTAGTCAGCCTTGAGAAGCTGCTGGAGATATTCTTCAAGGCACATGATCCCACTTCAGTCAATCAACAGGGCGCAGATGTGGGTTCCCAGTACCGCTCTATCATACTATATTCTGATGCTGTGGAGCGGAAGACAGTAGAGGCATACATAAAGAAGATACAGCCCAACTATGACAAACCGATAGCGACTGAAGTTAAGAAGCTGGATGCCTTCTACGAGTCAGAAGACTATCATAAGGATTACTACAAGAACAATCCTTTCCAACCTTACTGCATGTTCGTGATAAAGCCCAAGATAGCCAAGGTGAAGAAGGAGTTCGGGCTCGCTTGAGCCATGGACTCGCCGCAGGCCTCGCGCGCTGAGGCGGACTTGGACCTTGCCCAGAGTCCGGAGGTCTAGGCCATTGGCCCGACGATGCGGAGATAGTTTTAAATACTCGTTCTGAGAAGAGATATGCGACAGCTCTTCGGCTACGAATCCTTTCATAGCTACGACGAGTGGTTTGCATGAAGTTGAGACCTGCACGATCCGTAAGGGGCATACACAGCCAGGCCTGGGCGAGGTACTCGGTCAAGAAGCCGAGGAAGAACTACATAAAGGCGCTTCCGCACACGAGCCTGCTGATCTTCAAGATGGGCGTAAACAGGCCCAGCTATGACCTTGCGCTCTCGCTTGTCTCGGAACAGCGGGTGCAGCTGAGGTCGAACTCGCTCGAGGCTGCGAGGCAGGTGGCGAACAAGTACCTGGAGCGCGAGCTGGTCTCGAACTACTTCTTCAAGCTCCTACCATATCCCCATAACGTTATACGCGAGAAGAAGAGGGCGACAGGGGCAGGAGCGGACCGTATCTCGCAGGGGATGTCCCTCTCCTTCGGCAGCCCTTCATCGGTAGCTGCAAGGGTCAGGGAGGGCCAGACCGTCTTCGAGCTCAAGACAGTGATGTCGGCCAAGGCCGTGGCCAGGGAGGCGCTCAGCAGGGCCTCCAAGAAGCTCTCTGGCACGTATACGATAACGATGAGGCAGGTGCAGGGAAGCGGCGTTGCGCCCTCGACAGCGACTGCGCAGGCTGCTGCCTGACGTCGCGCCTGCCCGCTCTGCCGGCCCCTTCAGAGGTTATTGTTTCTTATACCTTTATAGCGGATTATAGGCCTGGCACCGCTGACCGCGCACCCGATGATATTGATGGATAACGAGGAGCTCGTGGGCTTTGCGAGGCGCGTCGGCCTCTTCTGGCCTTCAGCTGAGATATACGGAGGCGCATCTGGGCTCTACGACTATGGCCACCTTGGCGCGGCGCTCAAGAGGCGCTTCGAGGAGCTCTGGATCTCCTACTTCATAGAGGGGAGGAGGAACCACTTCATGATAGAGGGCTCGACGATGCTGCCCGAGAAGCCCCTTGTCGCCTCGGGCCACGCCTCCAGGTTCAACGATGTCATAATCTCGTGCACCAAGTGCAAGAGCTTCTTCCGCGCCGATGTCCTCCTCGCAGACCTGGGCGTCGCGATAAACGAGGGGGCTGACGCGGCCCAGATAGGCGAGGCGGTGAGGGCCAAGGGGATACGGTGCCCGAAGTGCAAGGGCGAGCTGGGAGAGCCGCGGGCCTTCAACATGATGGTGGACGTGGCGCTCGGGCCAGAGAAGAAGGAGAGCGGCTATCTCCGTCCGGAGACCGCGCAGTCCGTCTATCTCAACTTCTACAGGGAGTTCACGCTGCTCAGGAAGAGGCTGCCGCTCGGCCTCGCGATAATAGGCAGGGCGTACAGGAACGAGATCTCGCCGAGGCAGGGGCTCTACAGGATGCGCGAGCTGACCCAGGCCGAGCTCCAGATCTTCTTCGACCCTGAGGAATGGAATAGAGCCGAGGCAGCTCCTCACGAGGGCGGGCTCAGCGTCGTGCCGTACAGCACAGGGAAGCAGGCCAGGTTCACGCCTGCGGAGCTTGTCGCGATGGGCTACCCTGCCTTCTACGTCAACCATATGGCCATGATAGACAGGTTCTACAGGAAGGTCCTCCACGTTCCCGAGGAGAGGCTCAGGTTCCTCGAGAAGGGCGGCAGCGACAAGGCCTTCTACAACAGGGTGCACATGGACATCGAGGTGGACGTTGGGAGCTGGAACGGCTTCAGGGAGGTCGGCGGGCTGCACTACAGGGGCGACTACGACCTGACCTCCCACTCTAAGGGCTCGGGCCAGGACCTCTCCGTGTCCATAGACGGGAGGAGGTTCATGCCGCACGTGCTCGAGCTCAGCTTCGGAGTCGACAGGAACATCTGGATGCTCACCGACCTCTTCCACAGGAAGGACGGGGAGCGCGAGCTCTTCTCCCTGCCCACCCATCTCTCTCACTATGCGGCTGCGGTCTTCCCGCTGCAGAAGGACGAGGCGCTCGAGAAGAGGAGCGCAGAGCTCTGCGACGCACTTGGAAGGGATTTCAGGATATACTACGATACCTCCGGCTCGATAGGGAAGAGGTACGCGAGGATGGACGAGATAGGGACCCCGTACTGCATAACCGTCGACTTCGAGACCGTGGACAGCAAGTCAGACAACTACGGCAAGGTGACGGTGAGGAAGAGGGACGACAAGAGCCAGGTGCGCGCGACTACTGAAGGGCTGCGCGAGACGCTCAGGCTCACAAGGGTCGCGGAGGTCTAGGCGATCCGATGGAGGTGAAGGACTTCGACCTCGGGCTGAGCGCCATGAGCGGCCAGCCGCTCGCCTTCTACTCCGATTACAGGAGGAGCGGCGCCACAGAGATACTTACATATCCGACTCAGCTTGGCCGCATCACCGTCTCGGCTTCCAAACGAGGCTGCGTAAGCAGCGTCAGGTCCTCGTGCTCGGAATCGCACTACAAGGCCGCTGCGGAGAGGGAGGTAGTCGAGAGGTTCGCGCTGGACGAGGACCTCTCGGACGTATACGCCAGGATAGACACTGACCCGTTCATGAGCCAGGCGATCTCGGAGCTGAGCGGGCTAAGGGTCACAAAGAACGACCCGTGGGAGACGGTGCTCTGCTTCGTAATCTCGCAGTTCAACAACATCAAGAGGATACGCGGCATAGTAGGCAACCTCTCTAAGGCATTCGGCGAGGAGATCCGGCCTGACGGGGAGACGATGCACCTTATCCCGACACCGGCGGCGCTGGCGTCAGCCGACCTCTCTGCCATAAGGAGGTGCGGCACAGGCTTCAGGGACAGGTACATAAAGAGGGTGGCCGAGGAGTGCTCCACGCGCGTCGACCTCGGGGAGCTCTACGACCTCGATTACGCAGAGGCGAAGGAGCGCCTCCTAGCGCTCCACGGCATAGGAGACAAGGTAGCCGACTGCATCCTCCTCTTCGGATACAGGAAGCTCGAGGCCTTCCCAATAGACACATGGGTCAAGAGGGTCGTCGAGACGAAGTACTTCAAAGGCAGGAAGAGGAGCATAAGGCAGATACACAGCTTCGCGGAGAGGAGATGGGGGGATTTATCAGGGTATGCGAACCAATACATCTTCTATCAAGGCAGGCTGAATAAGATAGGCACGTAGTGCGTTTGAGCCTGCTGACACGGCCAGGCCAATGAGGGAGAGCATGATAAAGGACGGGGAGAGGATAGAGAAGCGGATAATGGAGCTTGAGTCGCAGATGGACTCGGTGATGCAGCTCTCGCGCGGAGTTATAAGGATGGCGGGAAAGGCGATAACAGCGATGCACGCGAAGAAGGAGAGGGAGGCAGGCGACCTTATCACGCAGATGTC
>JASHXR010000029.1 GCA_030043435.1 Microcaldota archaeon | reverse complement strand
GGTGTTGAGCGCGGTGAGCGTGACGGTGCTCTGCTCGCCAGGCACCAGCTGCACTGACGGGCTGGCGCTGACCACGACATCGGGAACGCCGCTCACGTAGATGGTTATCGGGATGGTCGAGGTACCGGTGACATAGGTAGAGTCATCCTCTGCAGCGTAGCTTGCGGTCACTTCTATCGTATACGTACCTGCATCGGTGTCCTTAGGGACGTGGAGCGTGTAGGTGTAGTAGTAGCCTCCTGAGACGAGGCCCTCGCCTACAGTGCTTATCAGTTGCGTGTCGACAGGGGAGTAGTTCAGGAGGGGATACGAGCCTGAGAGCCCGAAGTCGAGGTCGTAGAGCGATGCCTGGTAGGAGTTGTAGAGCTGGAACGAGATGGTAACGTTGCCGCCCGGAAGTACGGGCTGCGGGGTCACTACCAGGTTCGCGAGCGAGAGCGCGCCGTCGGGCGGCGAGAGCTCGCTCTGCGCTGCCAGTGTGGATGGAACTATGGCCAGCGCAGGGACTATTGCGGCAAGGAGCACCAGGCCCCATATTGTTGCGTTGTTCTTCATTTTTACACCTATTAGTATAATCGGATCATATTATCGGAGCGTTCTTGAAGACCCTGAAGGCGAGGAGCATGAACGCGATGGCCGTTATCAGGAGTACGCCCACGTCGAATGCGAAGGTGGAGAGAGGTATGAAGCCCTGGAGTATAGCCGCCCTTGACACGGCAGTAGCATACGTGAGCGGGTCAACGGTCGCCAGGGGCACGAGCCATGAGGGCAGGCTCTGGATAGGTATTATGCCTCCTGAGATGAACCAGAGCGGCAGGCCCACAGCCTGCGAGAAGATCGCGTACACGTCCACCTTCTTTATCCTCGACGCGATCATTATGGCGATGGAGCTGAAGATGGCGCTTACCAGGACTGCGACGAGCGAGATGTATGCCAGGCCGAGGAGCCCCATCGCGATAGTGACGCCGAACAGCATCCCGATTGCGAGGGCGATGTACGCGGCGAGGAGCCCCTGGGTGGCGCCGGCCATGATCCTGCTTATGACTATCGAGTTCTTGGAGACAGGGGTGATTATGAATGCCTTGAGGTTGCCGAGCTGCCTGTCCGATATCAGCGTCATGCCGCCTCCGAAGAGGGCGCTGAAGATGACTACCATCGGCACTATGCCGCCGACGAGGAATGACCTGTAGCTCCCGGAGGTGCCGTAGAGCGATGTCGTTATGACCTCGCCAGTGGAAGACGGCTTTACCGTAAGCGAATTGGTCTGCTGGCCCACCGAGCTTCCGAAGCTCTCGGCGTCCTGCTCTATCACCGGCAGGACCTCGTCGACCAGGGTTATCTCCACGTTGGAGTAATAGACCTCGACGCCGGGGGAGCTGGGATTTGTGCTTGGGAAGTTGGGCAGTATCAGGACGACAAGCTGCACTGTGCCAGACTGGAGCTCGCTGAGCGCCGTATTCTCGTCGGTGACAGTGCTCACCTGCACAGTGCCGCCGTTCTGCATCTCGTTTATGAATGAGAACGACTGCAGGTTGTTGGCGTAGTTGACAACTGCTACAGGCGCGTTCGTGATGCTGCTGCCTATGTTTCCGAAGAAGAGGATCAGTACCAGCGGGAAGATGAGCGAGCGCATCACGTTGGCGCGCAGGTTGGCCTTGAAGATGAGCATCTCCCTCGTATAGAGCGTTATGGAATCTGAGATTATGCTCATGGCATCTACCTGCCCATCCTCATCATCATCTTGTCCCTTCCCGACATCGAGTTACCTGACGCGGTGTCCCTGAGGCCCTCCCCGGTAAGCTTTATGAAGACGTCGTCGAGGGTCGGCAGGTGGAGGTTCACAGAGGATATCTTTATGCCCTTCCTGTCTATGGCGCCGAGTATCTTCGTCAAGACGATGTTCTTGCCCTGCTCCACAACGGTAGTTATCTTCTCCGCCTTTGCGCTTGCAGCCATCCCGAACTGGCTCTTGAGCAGGGCCACTATCTCATTGGCCTCCTTGATGTCCTCGACCACAATCTCAAGTACCCTTCCGGTGACGACCATCTTCTTGAGCTCCGAGGGCGTGCCTATCGCCTTGATCTTGCCGTGGTCTATTACCGCGATCCTGTCGCAGAGCGCGTCTGCCTCCTCGAGGTACTGCGTGGTGAGTATTATGGTTATGCCCTCCTTGTTTATGTCCTTTATGTGTCCCCACATGCTGACCCTGTTCTGCACGTCAAGTCCTGTTGTGGGCTCGTCGAGTATCATTATCTTTGGTTCCTGTATCATCGCCTTTACAAGCTCCAGCCTGCGCTGCATGCCCCCTGAGAACGTCCCGGCCTTCTTGTCTGCGAAGTCTGTAAGCCCAGCTTCGATGAGCGACTCCTTTATGCGCTTTTCCAATTGCTCTGCGGTAAGGTGGTAGAGTCTCCCGAAGACCATGAGGTTCTCCCTCGCAGTTAGGTCGCCCTCTACCACGGTCTCCTGGGTCATCAGTCCGAGCATCTTTTTCGCTTCCATCTCGTGCTTGGCGGTATCGAGCCCGTTTATGAGTATCCTTCCCGATGTAGGTTTCAGGAGCGAGAGGATCATGTTTATAGTAGTGGTCTTGCCCGCTCCGTTGGGCCCGAGGATACCGAATATCTCGCCTTCCTTTATCTCGAGGCTTATGCCGTCCACTGCAGTGAAGTCGCCGAATCTCTTCACTATGGACTGGATCGAGATGCCGCGCTGCTCACTCATTGAACTCATCCCTTATCAGCTTCCTGAAGTCATCGAAGGTCCTCTTGAATATTATATCCTTGTTCCTGACGACCTTTGCGCCCTTCTCCGTTATCGTGTAAATCTTCAGGGCCTTCTTACCGCTCAGTTTGGTCCTGCCCCTTATGAAGCCATCGCGCTCGAGCGCGGTGGTGATGTTGTACACGTCGCTCTTGCTGACGAGGTCTGCGATAGGGCTGCCGTGCTTCTTCATCTGCCTAAGGAGCGCGTACGGGTACGTCTTTGACTTCTTGATGCAGCTGAGCACGACTATCTTCATTATGCCCTTTGCCATATCCCTGTCAAGCGACGGGAAGCCGCCGCCGAAGGGCCCTTCGTGTCTCATGCGACTACTAGTCTAAGTTTAGACTAGTCTAATACTACACTAAAGTATATAAATGCATGCGTGTCGGGCTGCCTCTCCGAGATGAAGGTTTTATAAGCACTGCCGCTGCATCTAATCAACAGGATACCTGGAAAGGCTGAACTGGCCAGTCGCACGGCACACTCGCGGCACGGCAGGCATATGGTAGGTCCGATGATAAACTACGGCGAGCTGGAGAAGAAGTGGCAGGAGGAGTGGGGGAAGGCCAGGCTCTTCGAGGGCTACGTGAGCGACAAGGAGCCTTTCATGGTCACTGCTGCGTTCCCTTACGTGAACGGGCCGCAGCACATAGGCCACATGCGCACCTACGGCACTGCGGACGTACTAGCCAGGTACAAGCGGATGCGCGGGTTCAATGTCCTCTATCCGATGGGCTTCCATGGGACAGGCACGCCGATACTCGCACTGGCGAAGAGGCTGCAGGCGAAGGACGAGGAGCTGATCAGGGACCTGAAGCTCTTCGGCATCCCCGATAGCGAGCTCGCGAAGATGACAGACCCGCTCTACATCGCGAACTACTTCGCCGGGGAGATAGAGAGCGGCATGCACGCCGCAGGATACAGCATAGACTGGAGGAGGAAGCTCTTCTCCATAGAGCCCGCGTTCGGCAAGTTCATAGAGTGGCAGTTCTCCATACTGAACGCGAAGGGGCTGCTCACCCAGGGCAGGCATCCAGTCGGGTGGTGCCCGATAGAGAACAACGCGGTGGGCATGCATGACACCAGGCATGACGTTGAGCCTGAGATAGACGAGGAGACGGTGGTGGCGTTCAAGGTAGACGGCGGGGAGGCGAAGATGCTCTGCGCCACATACAGGCCGGAGACCATCTTCGGCGTCACCAACCTCTTCGTGAACGAGGGCGCTGCATACGCACTCTGCGCCATCGAGGGCATGGAGGGCAGGTACTACCTAGCGAAAGGGGCGGCTGGCGCGCTTGCGTACCAGCTCAAGATAACGCAGCTGCAGGAGGTGGCAGGGACAGACCTCCTCGCCATGGCCTGCATCAACCCTATGACAGGGGAGAGGGTGCCGGTCCTTCCCGGCTTCTTCGTCAAGGAGGATGTTGGGACGGGGATCGTGATGAGCGTGCCTGCGCATGCGCCGTTCGACTATGCTGCGATAGAGAGGCTCAAGCTCAGCGGCAACCAGGCCGCGGCTGCGATAAGGCCTGTGCGGGTGCTTGAGGTCGAGGTAGGGCGCTCGAAGGGGCCTGGACAGGGTGAGGCCGTGCCATCGGAGCTCCCTGCGCTGTCGTACCTGAGGCTTATGAAGATAGACGCGTCTGCAGGAGATGAGGCGATAGAGGAGGCGACGAAGCTGGCGTACAAGGAGGAGAACCGGTTCGGCAGGATGCTCGTGAAGGGCTACGAGGGCATGGGCGAGCCCGAGGCAAGGGAGCGCATCAGGAAGGAGCTCGCCGCGTCTGGGAGCGGCTTCACCATATACGTGCTCACGAACAGCCCCGTCTACTGCAGGGCCGGCCACACCGTGGCGGTGAGGGTGGTGGAGAACCAGTGGTTCCTGAACTACGGTGACGAGAAGTGGAAGGCTGCAGCCACCGTCGCGTTCGCCAAGGTCAACGTACTACCGGAGAAGAGCAGGAGGGTCCTCGAATCTGCGCTCGGGTGGATAGGCCTCAGGGCAGTGGCGAGGGCGCAGGGGCTGGGCACTAGGTTCCCTATCGATCCAGCCTATATAATAGAGTCGCTCTCCGACTCTACTATCTACATGACGCTGTACACTATCATGCACATCATCAGGGACGTGCCTCCGGAGAGGCTCTCGCCCTCGTTCTTTGACTGCGTCTTCCTGGGAAAGGGAGGCGCGGATGGCGTGGCCAAGGAGACGGGCATAGCCTACGACACAGTGAGGAAGGCGAGGGAGGAGTTCACGTACTGGTATAGGACCACCTCGCGCCACTCCTCGCCGGACCTAATCTTCAACCACCTTACGATGTACCTCTACAACCACGTCGCTGTGCTCCCCGAGGGATGCTGGCCCAAGCAGATAGTCGTGAACGGCACTGTTCTTAGCGAGGGCGAGAAGATGTCCAAGAGCCTGGGCAACATCGTGCCGCTGGCCGAGGGAATACGCAAATACGGCGCAGACCCGCTCAGATTCGTAGTCATAGCGGCAGTGGACCTCTTCAACGACTCGAACTACAGCCCCGAGGCGGTGAACGGGGTGAGCGAGAGGCTCGAGTACCTCTACAACACAGCCTCTTCCATCGACTCGCTCGACTCCGGGGAGCTCAGGCACATAGACTACTGGCTCTACTCCAGGCTCAACCGCAAGATAGGCGCGGTGACTGAGTCGATGGACGCCCTGGAGCTGAGGGTCGCGTCAACGGAGATACTCTACAACTCCATCCTCGAGCTGAGGAGGTACTTCGCGCGCGGCGGGTCCAATGCGGTAGTGGTCAGGGAGTATGTCTCCGCAGTGACGCTGATGCTCTGTCCGATCTCGCCACACATATCAGAGGAGCTCTGGCACATGCTCGGCGGGTCCACCTTCGCCTCTGCGGAGAGGTGGCCGCATAGCGACAGCTCGATGGTGAGCGAGAAGGTCGAGGCAGAGGAGGAGCTCGTGGAGGGCGTGATAGCCGACGCGAGGCAGGTGATGTCGATAGTCGGAAAGAAGACCGGCAAGCAGGTGAAGGGCGTAAGGCTCATAGTCGCAGAGGACTGGAAGAGGCGGGCGTCAAACCTTATCGCATCTCGGAAGAACCTTAGCGTGGCTATAGAGGCGGTCAGGGCCGGGAAGGAGAAGGAGCTAGGCGAGTCCGCTGCCAAGGTCGACGAGAAGACGGCCATCGACTTCCTTACGTCTCTGGCGAGGAGGATGTCAGGCCTGAAGGAGAGCGGGATAACGCAGGCTGACGAGATTGCTCTGCTAGACGAGGCGAGGCGCTACATGACCAGCATGATAGGCGCCGAGGTCTCTATCGAGGCCGAGTCTGCCTCAAGGTCGGCCAGGGCAAACAAGTCGCTGCCGGGCAGGCCGAGCATAGACGCCGAGGCCTAGAAGAGCCCGACGCCCCTGTAGAACAGGGAGATCAGGAAGGCTATCACGAGCCAGAAGAAGAGGTAATAGACCAGCGTGCCTATCGGCACTATCGTCAGGAAGAGGACGAAGATGGCAAGTACCAGTGCGGCGTAGGCGTACTTGTTCCACCGGAGTATCTTGCTGCCGTCCAACGGAGGGATGGGGAGCATGTTGAAGAACGCCAGCAGTATGCTTATGAACACGGTGAAGATAAGGATGTTCTGGATGTAACTGGAGGCCAGCTGCCCTTGGCTCAGCAGCATCGAGATGCTGTGCACGAAGCCGTGATATACCAGGATACCTGCGGTGAAGAAGACCACGAATACTGCGAAGTTGGTGAGCGGCCCTGCCAGGGAGACGATGCCCTCCTCCCTCTTCGTGAAGGTATTGGTGTAGATGACTGTGGCTCCGGGAATCCCGACAAGGAAGCCCAGCATCGCAGTCACGATGGTTATGAGGGTCCCCATCTGCGACCTCACGAACCCTGCTATGGCCCCGAACCTCTGCGCCACGAGCTTGTGCATCGTCTCGTGCAGGGCGAATGAGAGCGTCACCGCTATCGCGGTTATCGGGAGGAGGTAGAGGAAGTCTGCGATCCCTGCCCCGGATCTCAGACCAGGCACGCCGCCCGTGAGCGCCAGGTCAAACGCGATTATGAGGATGACGTCGGCTATGGCCATCTCGCGCAGCTCGCGCAATGAGGTCAGATGCTCCCTGTAGTCAATAGCCATTGGACCATCAGAAGACTCGAAGTGACTGTGGACTCGGCAGTGTCTGCGATAGGATAAGGCAACAATACCTATATAATAATTGGGTGACAGAATCTAAAACGCAGAACGCAGTCCCGTAGTCTAGCGGTCAAGGATAGCGGGCTCTGAACCCGTTGACCCCAGTTCGAATCTGGGCGGGACTATCCAGCCCATAGATAGGGATTCCTGTCTTTGCGCCATCTGGCGCTCTACTGCTGTGCGGCTTGGCGCATGGGAGTGGCCGTGGCCTCGGATGGGGTTATTAAACCTAACCATTTACATAGTAAGCATACCGTGACATTGGGAGATTGTGATATGGATGGCTGACCAGCCTGCGGTTACGACTAGCATAGATTCGCTCGTGAAGTACCTGAAGGAGCACGGCGAGACCGACACCACCATGCTCTCACGCGTCCTCAGCGTGAACGAGGGCACGATTGTCGATTGGGCAGACATCCTTGAGAAGGCAGGCATGGTGAAGATCGCCTACAAGGTAGGCAGGATGTACCTCTCCCCGACCGAAGGCAAGATGGGGGAGAAGACCCAGGTAGAGAAGGCAGTGGGCGAGGTCAAGAAGGAGATAGTAGAGAACGAGGTGCGCTCGCAGGAGAGCGTGATGAAGGAGATACGCGCCAAACTCGATGTCTATTCCAAGACGGTCAAGAACGCCGAGGCGCTCTTCAAGGAGAAGGGCGGGGAGGCGAGCGCCACCCTCAGGAAGATAACGCTGCTAGAGCGCGAGGCCTCCAAGTACTATGACAGGATAGACTCGAAGCGCGAGAGCGTGGCCAAGATGGTCGAGGGCCTCGACAAGGAGATGGGCGCGCTGGAGACCGAGGCGGAGAAGATACGCCAGTTCAACCTTGATACCTCAGGGGCCAAGGCCTCGCTCTCCGACATCGCTAACAAGATGGCATCTTTCAACAGCAGCCTGTCGCAGATGGACGACGAGTTCGAGAAGATGGTTGCTGACAGGAAGGCCAGGCTCAAGGCGATGGAGGACGGGATAAGGGAGGAGCTCGGGGTGCTGAGGGACACTACCGCAGCGGAGAGGAAGAGGATAGCGGAATACGACAGGGCGCTCGAGGGCTACAGGGAGATAGCCGGGGCGCAGGAGAGGAAGGCGAAGAGGCTGCGCACGCAGATGCTTGACGAGGCGGTGAGGACAAAGGCCGAGGTGCTCGGGGCGTACAGCGCCGCCTCGTCGCAGTTCAACGCGCTCAACCAGTCGATAAAGACGATGAAGGAGAGCTGGGGGCTGCTCGCCGTCTTCGACGGGAAGCTCACCTCGGCGAGGGAGGGGATAGCAGCTCTCTCGAAGCAGCTCGACGCGCTGGAGAAGGAACTCTCGGGCACTGAGGAGGAGATGAAGAAGCCTGGGAGCGATGCGGGAATGCGCACGCTGGAGTCGCGCGTCAAGGTGATGCGCAGCGCGACAAGCTCTGCGAGCAAGGAGTCGGATAGGCTGAGGGACGAGGTCGCAGGGCTCTCGAAATAGGAGGTTGGATGGAAGACGACCAGACGAAGTACAAGGAGGTTGCCACGTACAAGCTGAACGCGAAGGGGCTCATGGCTACTGTCAGGATAGTCGAGAGGGGCGGCTTCGTGCTCGACTACCAGATAGACATGCAGGGGCTTGGCGAGGCTACCACGGTCTTCATGCTCTCGCTGAGGCAGGAGCTGCTCTCGCTGGTCCCAGTGGACCCGTCTAGGGTGGAGGACAAGGCCTACGAGAGGGAGCTGGTCGGGAAGTACACCGAGGCTGCTAACCTGATGATAAACAAGTACCTGCCCGGGACGCGCGAGGAGACAAGGAACATGCTGACCGCGTTCGTGCTGAACATGATGCTCGGCCTGGGCATGATCGAGATCCCGCTGGCCGACGACAACCTGGAGGAGATTACGATAAACGGCTCGAGGGACAACATCTGGGTGTTCCACAAGGAGTTCGGGTGGTGCAGGACCTCCCTCAGGCTGGCTTCTGAGGAGATGATCTACGACGATGCTGACCAGATAGGCAGGCGCGTCGGCAGGCAGATAAACAATCTAGCGCCCATGATGGACGCGGAGCTGGCCGACGGGTCCAGGGTCAACGCCACCCTCTTCCCGGTCTCGCAGACAGGGAACACCATCACGATAAGGAAGTTCTCCAAGAACCCGTGGACCATGCCGCTGCTCATAGAGAACAAGACGATCTCGCCGAAGATAGCCGCGCTGATCTGGCTCTGCGTCCAGAACGAGATATCCATGCTGCTCTCAGGAGGCACAGCCAGCGGGAAGACCTCCTTCCTGAACGCGATGGGAGTCTTCCTTCCGGCGAACAGGCGCGTCATCTCTGTCGAGGAGACGAGGGAGTTGACGCTCCCTTCATTCCTGCAGTGGCTGCCCATGCTGACGAGACAGCCCAACCCCGAGGGCAAGGGCGCCATAGGGCTCTACGACCTCATGATAAACGCGCTGAGGCAGAGGCCAGACATACTGCTTGTCGGAGAGATAAGGACGAAGAGCGATGCTGAGACGCTCTTCGAGGCCATACATACCGGCCACGCGGTATACGGCACGGTGCACGCGGACAGCGCCCAGGACACGATAATAAGGATGACCAACCCGCCCATCTCCACGCCCAAGCTGCTTATGACCGCGATAGGCTCTGTGGTCACCCTGTTCAGGCACAGGAGGCTCGGGATAAGGAGGGTGTACGAGTTCGGCGAGGTGGGCAACTCCGGTGACGTCTCAGTGATCGAGAGGTGGAACATACGCGACGACACGTTCATCAAGGTCGCTGAGCTCGAGAAGCTCGCCTCGACCATAGGGCTCTACGCCGGCTACACGATGAGTGAGATAAACGAGGACGTGGAGGAGAAGGCCAGGATCCTGCAGTGGATGGTCAAGAACAAGATAAAGGACGTGGACGGCGCAGGCTACATAGTCTCGAGCTACTACAAGGACCCGTCAAAGGTGGTCAAGGCCGTGGCCGACGATGTGCAGTATACGAGGGAGCTCTTCTAGGTGCTGGAGTGGATGGCGGTCCTGTATATGAGGATGCGGCAGGGATGGCCGAGGACGTAGCCGAGGGGGGGCGCAACGGAGGCGTCGCGGTGGTGAAGCTCGGCGAGGCGCTGGCCGAGAGGGCTACGGCGAGGGGCTACTCAGAGGGAGATTCCCAGGCAGCCGCGGAGCGCGCCGCGTCGATAGTACCATACAATGCAGCAGATGATGCAAAACCCGCAGTATCGGAGCTCGAGAGGGTGCACACCATCGAGGCTGGTATCGAGGGGGCCGCAAGGTCCGCAGGCGCGCTCGCGGGGAGGAGCAGGTACATAGCGCTCGCGGAGAAGGAGTTCAAGCTCGCCTGGGATCGCGGGGTGGGCGAGGAGAAGGCAATCGCGGAGCGGCTCAGGGCAGCAGGCGCGTCGGTGCGGAAGAAGGAGCGCAGCGCGCAGGCGAGCGCACCAGCGAGCGGAGCGTCGCAGCCAGCAGGAGGCGTTGCGCCAGCCGGGCCGGCGAAGGAAGCTGCGCAGATTGGGGCCCAGCAGGCACCAGCTGCACAGTCAGGAAGCGCTGCGGCACTGCAGTCCCAGGCACAGGCTACAAGTGGAGGCGTAGCGGAACAGGCTGCGCAGGCTCCGGAGACAGGCAGAGGAGGTACAGGGGCTGCGCCCGAGGCAGACGCCGATGCAGCGGCGAGGGAGATGAAGCTCGTGGTCGCAGGGAGGGTCCAGCCCGCTGCTGCTGCGGCCCCTGAGATGCCCGTCGCTAAGGAGGGCGCGGTCCTGCCGTCGCTCTCGCTGCCCGACCAGATAACGGAGCTGGAGAAGATAGGCGAGGGGCTTGATGCCAACGTATTTAATAGCGAGCAGTTGAAGGTTATCAGGATGGAGCTCGGCGCGCTCGAGGAGAGCGCGGGAAGCGGAGGGAGCGCAGGCGGAGGCCTGGACGCGCTCAGGGAGCAGAGGATGAGCGAAGTGAAGCGTAGGCTCGCGGAGCACGGTGGTTGAGAGGATGGATGGCGATAGTGGCGCTGGTGGAGGGGAGATAGTAGGTTTCACCAAGCCCAAGAGGCTCGGCTTCATCAAGATAAAGTCAAAGCCGATCTATCATGGCGGCGCAGCCCCTGTGGCAGGAGGCGCAAGGGCGGAGCAGGCGTCTCAGGCTGAAGGAGGCACCGCTGCGCGGGCGGAGCAGGCGCGCGCCAGCCTCGGGGCATCGGGTGGTGCGCGTGCCACAAAGACGAGATTCTCTAAGTTCGACATCTACCTTGATAACCTTGTAGCGAAGCACAAGGACCTGGAGACGCAGCTCAGGGAGGTCGGCCTGAAGGGGAGTCCGCAGCAGTTCGCGAAGCGGATGATGACAAACGCGATACTGATCGCGGTAGTCGTCGGGGTGGCCATGATAGTGATGCTGAACGCCGTGCTCGCCACGAAGTACGCGAACCCGATCGTGATCGCTGTGCTGATCGGCGCCGTCATAGGCTATGCTATTTACACGGTCCTCTTCGCCCAGTTCCTGCGCTACCCTGCGGCGAGGGTGAAGAAGCGAGGCAAGGAGGTGGAGCGAGGCATACTATTCGCTGCTAGGGACATAATAATAAGCCTGAGGTCCGGCGTGCCGCTCTTCAACGCCCTAACCTCGGTCTCGACTGGATACGGGGCCACAAGCGTGGAGTTCGCGAAGATAATAAACCTGATACAGCTCGGCACGCCGATGGACCAGGCGATAGACAGAGTGAGCGAGACCAGCGGGTCGAGGACCTTCAAGAAGATAATGCTCCAGGCCTCGGTGTCCATAAAGGAGGGCGCAGACGTGGTGACCGCACTGCAGGAGGTCGTCGACCAGGCGATGCAGGAGCGCGTAATAGAGCTGAGGAGGTACGGGCAGAGGCTCAACGCGCTCTCCATGTTCTACATGCTCTTCGGGGTGATCCTGCCGAGCATGGGCATAGCCGTGCTCGCTATCCTCACCACGTTCATAAACATCTTCAGCGTCACTGACACCTTCCTCATACTGGTCCTCATCTTCATAGCCATAATACAGTACGTCTTCCTGAACATAATGAAGAACTCGAGGCCGCTCTTCACGATGTAGTGGTAGCATGAAAGGGGTAACGTTCGAGAGGCTCGTTTCGAGGAGCATAGTGAGATACGTCTCCGACGAGCTCGACCTGGCCGGGGTGAAGATGTCGGTCAACTCGTTCATAGGCATCGGCCTCGTCGGCTTCTTCCTCCTCTTCGCCATAATACCGATTGTCGCCGTCGGGGTCTTGCACTACAACGTGCTTCTCTCCGCAGCGGCAGGGATAATCGCAGGGGTGGGGTTCGAGCTGGTGCTCTACGTGCTTCTCGAGTTCCGCGTTGAGAAGAGGAAGAACTTCATCGAGACGCTCCTGCCGGACTACCTCCAGCTCGTCGCTGCGAACGTGAGGAGCGGGGTCTCGCTGGACCGCGCGCTGCTTCTCGCGCGCAGGCCGGAGTTCGGGTTCTTCACAGAGGACATAGAGGCCCTGAACAAGCGCCTCTACAGCGGGGAGACGATGCAGGACGCGCTCAACGCGCTTGCAAGGAGGTACAGGTCGACGCAGATGAAGCACACGATAAGGATGATCCTCGAGGCCGTGAGGTACGGCGGCGCCCTGGCTGACCTGCTGAACCAGATCGCCAAGGACCTGAGGTCGCAGCAGACCGTGCAGAAGGAGATCTCGGGGCAGCTCTTCATGTATACAATCTTCATAGCCTTCGCCGCGGTGATAGCCTCTCCGGCGCTCTACGGCCTCACGCTCCAGATGATAACGGTGACGGACAAGGTCTGGGCTGGGATACTGCAGCAGAACCCAGGTGGGCTGCCCACGACAGGCATCTCGTTCCTCAAGCCCAGCCCGCCGCAGATCACCCCTGGCGTGTACGAGGACTTCGCCATCATCGCGATACTGATAACGACCAGCCTAAGCTCCTTCACCATCGCGGCGATAACGTCAGGGGAGACGATACGCGGCATAAGGTACCTGCCGCTCTTCGTCGCAGCAGGGCTCATCATCTTCTACGTGGTGACGCTGGTAATGGGAAGCATCTTCACGAGCCTTGGCACCGCAGGCGTCTGATGGCAGCTGAAGGGGTGCGGCAGGCGGATTTAATTCCAAGCCGCCATAGATAGAGTCGACTTCAGATAGGGATAGGTTCCTTCGTCAGCGATAGGTATGCCGATACTCTTTCGTTATAAACTATCGCCGTGGATTAGCTATTGCAGAAGCACTGAATGCCTTATGGAAACACAATGTGCTTATGAAAGATTTGAAGGACAGCAGTTTTCCTGTGGCAGTGCAGGAGATCATGATTTTTGGGAAAATATAGAAAAGGTACCTGTAGAGATGCTGCCTACGAAGACGCGCCCGCCAGTGATGCACGCCCCTTCGCAGCCCATCTTCCCCATTATCCCTATTATACCGTCAGTCATGAATGAGCCTGCGTAGTTTCCAGCGTTGCGCATGGCCACAAACGCCCCGCCCGACATCGACGCAGCAGCCATGTCCCCAACATCTCCTCTGACGATGAGGTTGCCCCCTGACATGGCAAAGCCCGTCCTCCATCCTCCATCGCCGTTGATTATTACCGTGCCCTTCGACATGCACATGCCCAGGTAGGGTATCTTCCTGCCCTGCACCTCCAGCTCCACTACGTCTGAGCCAGAGATCACCTTGTTGATCGCGGCAGAGACGAATGCGCCTAGCAGCCTGGGATCAGCTGCGCTCGTCTTCACTATAGGCTTGACGTCTTCAAGCTTATAGGATGCGCGCGCGAGCACCGATGCAGCCGCATCATAGAGACGGTCTGCGAAGAGGAAGGGGCCGTCTTTACGCCCTATCCCGGAGAGGAGCGTCATGAGCTCCTTAGTCCCTTCAGAGTCGGTGTCCTCTGCCGCGCTCTTGGCCGTCTTGTCCATTGGCCCGCCATCCGCGCCTCTTAATGCGCCCCTAACCTTGTCGTCGCGCAAGAGATTCGCATAGTGCCTCCATACGTCGCCCCTCCCTCTCTTCCTTATCCCGAATGGGTTGACCGGCATACTCTCTCCATGCCTGCCGAGAGCGGCAGACGACGGTATGACATAAAGCCAGGTCTATTTAAACATTGTCTCTTCATCGGCTGTGCCTCTGGACATGCAGTATTAGCGCGATGGGCGCGAAAACGCCTGTTCGCGGCCCTCTTCCTGCGAGGACTTGCGGTAGTGCTGCCCGAGCCACACTTTATAAGCTTATTGCAGCGATATATACGCTGTCTACACGTCTGGCCTTCGGAGGCTCACGCCTGCCCTGGCCTGCTGTGGATAGTGAAAATTCCTATTGGAATTAGATGTAGTCTTGAGCAATGCAAAGAGGCTCGCGAACGACAATTGCGAAAGTTTTGGTATAAAAACCATGCTTCCAAAAATGACTCCAGTCGATGCTGCTGGAGGACACTGCTATCAGATTTCGACAGCCATGCAAGTCAGCCCAACGGCCTCGTTGGACGGCGCACGGCTCAGTAACGCGTGGTCAATCTACCGTAGAGATGGGCACACCCTCGGGAAACTGAGGCCAATGCCATATAGGCTAGGGACTCTGGGATGACTCCTAGCTCAAAAGGTGCGCAAATTGCAGCGCTACCGCTCTACGATGAGACTGCGTCGGATCAGGCAGATGGCGGGGTAACGGCCCACCATACCTATTACCCGTAGGGGATATGAGAGTAAGAGCCCCGAGAAGGGCACTGAGACAATGGCCCTAGCGCTACGGCGTGCAGCAGGCGCGCAAACTCCACAATGCGCATACGCGTGATGGGGGTAGTCTGAGTGATGTACTTCGGTATATCTTTTGCCAAGTCTAGTCAGCTTGGAGAATAAGTGCTGGGTAAGACCGGTGGCAGCCGCCACGGTAATACCGGCGGCACAAGTGGTGTTCACTATTATTGGGCTTAAAGAGACCGTAGCCGGCTAAAACCGTCTTATGTGAA
>JASHXR010000028.1 GCA_030043435.1 Microcaldota archaeon | reverse complement strand
GCAGGAGGCGTACAAGCAAGCCTACCTGAGAGAGAGGCGCTATGTCTACGCTAACCATGAGGAAACGTGACTCAGGACAGGTAGCGCTGGACATGTGACTCACTCTTTCTACATATATGTTCTTAAGCCTTTTCTTCAATGCCCCCTTCAGGAGCCTTGGCCAACGGCCCTAGAGACAAGTGTATATAGCGCATCGCTCATATTTAAACCTCTGCTTATGCTGCAGAATTGCGTCACTATTTTGAGTTTTTGGCAACCGATGCCGCATGGGAGGGATGGCTATGAAGGCGGCTTCTGCTCAGGGTTCCCCGCTGGAGTGCTGGGCTCCCCTGGCTGCGGCTCTACCGCGACCAATGCCTTGCCGTTCCCATTCTGCTGCTTCGTGCTGTCGTGCTTGTTTGCCTCATCCCTTATCCGCCTCGCCTCAGCCGCGCCCCTGATCCTTGCGATGACATATACGACCGCTACTAGGACGGGCAGGATGAGGAGGTAGCTGTACGGGAACGCGGCGCCCTTGCCCGACTTGAGCCCGGTGGGAGCCGGCCCGGAACTTGCTTCGGAGGCCGAGGCCGTGGCGGAGCTGCACCTCTCTATCTCGGCAGTTATGTTGTCGCGTACCGCAGTCGCCTCGGCCAGGTACTGGGCTGACATGACCGCTGACGGAGGCTGCGGCGCTGGGCCTATTGAGCTTATGTTGGCTCCGATGCTCTCGGCATAGGCGGAGTCGCAATCGTAGAGGAGGGAGGAGTCCTTGAAGTAGAGGGAGCTCGCGTTCGTTGCGGCATCCTCTCCGGCTATGTCCTCGTTTATCAGCCCGTTGGCCTTAGCCTCGAAGGCCGGGAACGACGATACTATTGAGGAGAGGGAGAGGCTTGCCGCGGTGGTGTTCAGGTAGGCCTCGGTGACGAGGCTCTTGTTGAGGTCCTGCGTGGCATTGTAGAGCTCTGTGCCTGCCGCGCCCAGCGCCGCCCCTATCGTGCTGTTGCAGATAAGGTACGACGTGCAGAGGAACGCGTACTCTGGCCCCATGGTGCCGTACTGAGCCTCTGTGGAGTTGTAGAGCCCCACGGCCGTGCGCTCAGTGGAGTTGTCGTAGTGCACGATGGAGACGTTGAGATAAGAGGTGAAGCGTACCTGGGGGTATGCATCGGAAGCCAGTATCAGGGAGACGTTCCTCTCCAGCGTGCCGTTCAGTGCAGTGGGCGGTATCGCGGGGAGGGTGACGTAGCAGAGGGACGTGGCCCCGCTCTCGACAGTGCACCTGCCGCCGTAGACGCCGACCGGGTCTGCGTAGGCCGCGCCCAGCGGCGCATATGCAGTGAAGTTGCCGTAGTAGTAATACGGGTAGGCCTGGGCTGAGAGCGAGACGGCGATGACTATGGGCGCGGAGTCCATGCACGTGAGGTTTGTGGCGGAGCTCTGGACACACATGCCCGGATTCCCAGAGTAGACCTGGCTTACGCCGAATGGGCTTGACGCTTGGGTCGCGCTGGACAGCAGGTACGTTGCAAGCAGCAATGGCAGCAGTGCGTAGTGCTTCATCGAATCGCTACCGTGATGCCGACTATGCGCTTCCAACCTATAATAAGTTTGCCTAAGCGCCCGGAGCCCCTGCAGCTGCGTCAGGAGGCCGTGCTGGACGGGATGCAGGAACGGCGCGTTCAAAGGTGTATCGCGTACGTATTGCGGTATACGCGCCTGCCGCTCTTGAGGCCGCAGAGGGTGTATGTCATCACAGCCTTCATGTGGAAGTAGAGGAGCATCTCGTTCACCGCCTTCTTGTTGCTTATGTACATGTCAATCCCGTTCGGCGCGTCCTCGGACTTGGTGAGGAATGCGCCGGAGTGGGCGATGTACCTAGATATCCTCTCCTCGGCCTTGGCCACCCTTGCGTCGCCGCCCCGGAGCTGTATGCACGCCTCCCAGTAGCCGCCTGCGCGCCTGTGGCAGTCGGCGCATACGGTCCTCTCCCACCTTGGCTTGAGCTCCTTCTCCAAGGCGATGGCGCCGTCGCCGAGCTCTCTCGAGAGCTCGACCCTTATCGCTGTTGGGGCATAGTCGATGAGCCTTATCGAGTAGCCCTTGATGCGGAGCGCAAGCGCTGCCTCCACGGCCCTCTTTGTCGGGGCAGCGAAGCCCGTGCCGGTCCAGATCCTGTTGCACCTCTTGCACTCCTTGAGCTGCACAGAGTCTGGGAGGGTCTTGGCGAGCCTCTCCCTGGTGCAGAACTCGCAGAACTCGCCGTAGAACTTCGCATCGGCTTCAGACCTGCTGCACGTCGCGCAGTGCCTAGGCATTCGATCCCTTCGAGACATGCCTGCTGAGTATGACGCCGTACGCAGGCCTGGTTATGACCGCACCGAGGATGGCGCCGATGAGCGTAGCCTCGGAGAAGCCTATGACCGTGAGCAGGCTGGTCGAGAAGAGGAGCGGAAGCATGGCTATGCTCAGCAGTGCGGCGTCGGCCCAGACCACATAGAAGGCGCGGGAGAGCTTGGACTTCATAGTGCCAGCCTCGGTATGCTGGACGAGGATCTCGTCAGATATTATTATCTGCGCGTCGACGCCAGTGCCCACCACGGCTATCATACCTGCCACTGCGGCGAGGTCGATGCCGCCCACGAGGCCGAGTATCGAGGCTATGACGAAGAGCTCGCCGAGCGTAGTGAGCAGGATAGGACCTATAAGGAAGAGCCGCCTGTACCTTATGACTATCACGGCGGTGACCGCGAGCACGGCCAGTATCGCAGCTGCGCCGCTCACCAGTTCTGCGTTCTTGCCGAGCTGTGGCGGCACCACCGTAGGAGTGCCGACTATCACAGGTATGGGCAGCGCGCCGCCCTTGAGTATGCTGGAGATCTCCCTGGACTGGCTGTCAGAGAAGTTGACCTTCTGCTCGAAGGTGAGATTGGATGGCGCCGGGCCCGATATCTCGTAGCTCTGGCTCACGGTGCCCTGCGTCACCCCAGGGTTGAGGAGCGGGGCTGAGATGAGCCCTATCGCAGGCCACGACTCCACGAGAGGTGCCCCTGTGAGGCTTGAGGAGTTGGAGCTAATCAGGGTCATCTGCGGGGTCATGTTGGCCGGGCTCTCCTTTATCAGCGTATAGTTGAGCGCTGAGAGCGCCGAGACGATGGAGTTGGGGGTGGAGGACTCCAGCACCACCTCGCTGTACCTCGCCCTGTCCGCAGTGAAGATGGTGGAGAGCGTGTCCCAGTTTGACGCGTTGGCTGAGAGGATCTGGACAGGTATGGTCTGGTTGCCCAGCGATGCGGCCTTGTCCAGCGCGGCCTCCTCGTCAGCCAGAGTGGTGCCCTGCAGCGTCGTGATGAGCGACCCGTTCAGCAGCACTATGGCGTTGGCTGGCCTGTCGAGGAAGAGGTAGAGCGGCTGGTTCCCCTGGCCGAGCGCGACCTTGGAGAAGTGCACAGCTGCGGCCTCGGTTATGTAGAAGTCCACTATCCAAGTGACGTTGGAGCCGCTTATCGAGAGCGGCTCAGGCGCTACGCTGCTCCCTTCTATTCCGCTTCCGTTGACAGCCACGCGGCCGCCCACGACGCCCTGGAAGATGCCCTGGCTCTCGATGACGGCTATGGTGGACTGTATCGTGCTCGGCGACGTGTTCGCCATCTGTATCACGACCTCGGAGCTCCCCTCGCTCGTCACGGTAGGGTTGGCGAGGCCGAAGGACGAGATCCTCTGCGCTATTATGCTTGTGAGCAGGCTCATGTTCTGCGGGCTCGCGCTCTGCTCTAGGGTCAGCGGTATCTGCACGCCTCCAGAGAACTCGAGGCCGAGGTGTATCCCGTAGACGAGGTCGAGGAGGGCGAATATGGCTATGAGTGCGATGAACACCATTATCCTCGGCTCCTTGAGGTACCCGGTTATGCCCATTCCATCATCTCAACCAATCTTCCTGCTCTCCTTCCTCTTCACATACAGGAGCATCATCGAGGCGTTGCCAAGCCACGTCGTCGCCAGGTCGCCTATCAGCCCGAAGAGCACCACGCCAGATATCTCGTAATATGTAGGTATGTACGCGATGAACGAGATCGCGAAGAGCACCGCGAACGAGGCTATGGCCGCCATGGTCATCGTCAGCCCGGTCTTCATTGACGAGAACGCGCGCTCCTCAGGCGTGCCCTCGTGCCTCTTCAGTATCCTTATCGCGGTCAGCACGTCGGTGTCTATCGAGTAGCCCATGAGCATCAGTAGGCCGCCTATGCTCACTATGCCAAGCGGTATCCCGAAGAGCGCCATGGCTCCGATTGCTATGATTATGTCGTTGGCTGCGCCGAAGACCACGGTGAAGGACGGCACCGGCGACCTGAAGATGAAGAAGACCACTATCGAGACGAGGACGAACGCGATTATTATTATCTGCTCAAGCGAGGAGAGGAAGGCCTTGCCCTCGGACGGCGCCGTAGGTTCGTACGAGACTGCCGCGCTGGACGGCACTATCGTGGCGAGCTTCGATTCGACGTCCTGCTGGTACACGAGGCTCGCGTTGGTGTACGAGTCCTGCGCGATAAGGCCCATAGCCGTCGTGTCGCTGGTGTTATACGTCTGGGCAGGAACGAAGGCGGAGAGCGAGGCAAGCTCCCCTGAGAGAGCTGCGTTCATGCCTGCGAGGGTCTTGTTCATGCCGGCATCTGCGACTGCGAGCTCCGCAGAGGCTGTAGAGTTGGACGGAGACGACTGCAGCGCTATCTGGGCAGCCGTCGCATTGGTGTAGTAGACCCCGTACGCGCTCTGGTTCAGAGAGAATGCGAGCAGCTGGTCGTATGCGGTCGAAATCGACTGGTTGGCGGCTATGGTTATGGTGACTATGCCTGATGCGGACACCACCGAGGGCGAGGCTACATGGAGCGCCGTGCCTACCTCAGTAGCTATCTGCTGCGACGACTGCGTGGTATTGGACTGTATCGTTATTATGACTCCGCCGGCAAGGGACGAGTCTAGGACCAGCCTCGTGGAGAGAAAGACGCTGATTACCATTAAGACTATCGGAATGGCAACGAATAGCTTCAGGTTCTTGCTTTTGTATATGTTCGGTAGAGTTATAGCCATCTTAACCAGCTAAGGAAGTAGCATTTATGACAATGCGCCTTTGCTCTATGCATTGTCATCTGTTAATTAGTCTGCATAAATTTATATAGCCGCCGCCAAAGGCGATTGCGCTATGCCTTACGGTCAACATTTATAAGAGGTACAATTTGCTTCTTATAAGCATAAGCATCTGATTATAATATTTTTTATAATATAAATTATAGAAAGATTTATAATAACTATGCTCATAATCATATTATGGCAACGGCAGAATTCTCATTAACACCAGTATCGGGCAAATCTTTCATAGGTAGAGAAACCGTTCTAAAAGAGCTCATGAATGAACTGTCCAATATTAAGTCGCATATAGGATTCTGTTTATATGGTAAAAGGAGAATGGGAAAGACCTCAATATTACTTGAGACAAAATCGGGCTTAGATAAGCAAAAGGATATAGTAATTTCATACATATCCTTCTATGACATGCCTGAACTGTCACAAGGGACAGTGGCAGAGACACTTGTAAGTGGTATAATTGAGGCGTACCAACAAAAAGGCTTGCTCCCATTAGAAATCAGCATAAAGGAACTATTCAAGGCACCTTTAGGCGTAATTCTAAATTTATTAAAAAATGCAAAGATTGAAGCGAAGATAGCCGAGCAGATCAAATTAACTTTCGAATACAAAGATGAAAGGAAGGACCTCCATGAATATATCAGACATGCATTTGGCATAGGAGAGACTCTGGCCGAAGCTACGAACACAAAATGTGTGATAATATTGGATGAATTCCCTGAGATAATTAAAGTTGAGAATGGACTGCAACTTGTAAAGATGCTAAGGGCACAGTACGAACAGCAAAGGAGAACTGCACTAGTAATATCAGGTTCTATAAGGAAAACATTAGATGCAGTTGCGCTTTCTGATAGTTCGCCTTTTTACAAACAATTGGTACCGAAACATATAGTGTCGTTCACTAAAGTCGAGGTTGCAGAGTTTCTTAGGGCATACATAGGCAGGATATCAAAAGAGGAACTTGGCAGACTCTACGAGCTTACTGGAGGATCGCCCTTCTATCTCCAATTTATAGGAAGAGCTACCAAATACGAAGGCACTGTTAATGAGGTCGTTGATAAGTTCATAAGTCAGGAGGGGGACTTGTTCTTTAAGGAAGACTTCGACAAACTTAGTAGTAAGGAGAGGAGCATAGTGATAGCATTATGTGAAGGGAAAAGGAGCCTTACAGACATAGCACATGAACTTGATGAACCAGCAACAACGGTTGGCAGCTATCTCCCATCACTTATAGAGACAGATGTATTACAAAAGGAGTCTAGGGGCACTTATTATCTGGCTGATAATTTATTAGCTTATTGGCTTAAGAAAAGATTCAAAGGCCAGCGAACCGTACCGCAGAACAACCAGACAGCTACATTCCTTGCTAGCTAAATTCGGCCTGTGCAACTCAGCATTGTGATAGGATTCGTTGAGCTGATTGCGGGTGGAGGGAAGACACGTTAGTGATTCGGCGTACAGTACCCTCAACAATCTCGTAATGCACAGTAGGGCGGAGAGCAGCTATTAAAGTGCAGGGGGAGAGATTTGAACTCTCGCATCCACTAAAGGAAGCGGGCCCTGAACCCGTCGCGTTTGACCAGGCTCCGCCACCCCTGCACAGTACAGCATAGGAGTGCCTATTATATGACCGCATGGCTATTTAGCTTTGGCGGTCGCGCCTGCTGCATGCGGTGGCACAGTCAAGCCTCGCCGTACCTGCTTTATCGTAGGTATTTATAGGCTTTCTACGAGAGTTAACCCTGATGGCGGTGAGGTTAGATGCTGGTCGGGATAGTAGGCGCGCCGAACAAGGGTAAGTCCACCATCTTCTCGGCGCTGACCATGGCAGAGGCGGAGATAGCGGACTACCCGTTCACGACCATAAAGCCCAACCTCGGTGTCGCGTACGTCGCGAGGGAGTGCGTGCACAAGGAGCTCGGGGTCGCCTGCAGGCCGCGGAACTCGCTATGCAGGGACGGCATGCGCCTGCTTCCCGTGAACGTGGTCGACGTGGCGGGGCTGGTGCCAGGCGCACACCTCGGGAAGGGGATGGGGAACCAGTTCCTAAACGACCTCTCCGGCGCAGATGCGCTCATACAGGTAGTAGACGTGAGCGGCTCGACTGATTTCGAGGGGAAGCCGTGCACAGGCTGCGACCCTGCGCTAGAGCTGGGGATGGTCAGGGACGAGCTTGCGGAGTGGCTCTCGGGCATAATCTCCAGGCACATGGGCGCGCTCTCCAAGAGGCGGGACGGCGCGGCCGCGCTCCTGGAGCTGCTCTCGGGGTTCAGGGCCACGCATGCGCAGATAGAAGCTGCAGCAGAGGCGGCGTCGCTCCCGACGTCACAGATAGACTGGAGCGCGGAGATGACACGCGCATTCTCAGCCGCGCTGCTGGGGTTAAGCAAGCCGGTCATAGTGGCGGCGAACAAACTCGACAAGGGAGGCGAGGCCACGCTTACGGAGATGAAGGCAAAGCTGGGAGATGGGAAGGTGGTCGGATGCTCGGGTGCCATAGAGCTCGCGCTGAGGAAGGCGGCGAAGTCCAATGCCATAGAGTATGTGCCTGGTGGCGCGACCTTCAGGATGGCAGGTTCCTTGAGCCAGGAGCAGGAGAGGGCGCTCGGGTATATGTCGAGGTATATGGCAGTGCACAACGGGACAGGGGTGCAGGAGACGCTGAACAGGGCGTGCTTCGGGCTGCTGAGGCAGATTGTCGTATATCCTGTAGAGGACGAGAATAGGTATACGGACCACTTCGGAAACGCGCTGCCTGACGCGATACTGATGACTGAGGGGTCGACAGCGCAGGAGCTCGCGGCGCGGCTGCATACAGACCTAGCCGAGCACATGCTCTACGCCTTGGATGCGCGGAGCAAGAGGAGGCTTCCAAAGGATTATAAGCTAAAGGATGGAGACGTGATAAAGATCGTAGCTGCAGTGAGGTAGTGTTTCATGTACATACTTGGCATCTGGGACGGGCACGACTCGGGAGCCGCGTTGCTCGAAGGCAGGAGAATCCTCTTCGCGTCCAACGAGGAGAGGTATACGAAGAGGAAGCTGGAGGTAGCCTTCCCTTACCATTCCATAAGGGC
>JASHXR010000027.1 GCA_030043435.1 Microcaldota archaeon | reverse complement strand
TGACGGTCTTCGCGTTCCTCTTCCTCGCGGTCTTCCTGAGGAGGAAGGGGACGTGGCCCCTGGCGATGACGGCGTTCGCGCTGGTCCTTGTGGCATATACCAGGATAGAGGCCATGCTCCTCGTACCCATCTTCGCTGTCGTGTGCCTCTTCGCAGGGGATGAAGGCCTTGCGGCCAACGCAAGGCGCAGGATTGCCTCGCTGCGCAGGGTCCTGCGCTCCTGGGGTCCGTTCCTCGTCCTTGCGTTGCTGATAGTGCTCCTGGTGCCGCAGGCCATGTACATAGTCTCGCAGGCGCAGGTGGGGGACTACGGGCAGGGAGCCGGGAGCCAGCTGCTCTCCCTGGCAAACCTCAAGTCGAACTTCTACCCCAACCTCGAGTTCGTGCTCGGCGAGCTCAACTACGCGTACAACTACCCTGTGGCCTTCCCGTTCGAGATCACCCTGGCAGCTGCGATAGGTGGCGCTCTGCTCGCCCTGGACAGGAAGCAGGGTATGAGGTCGCTCATACTCCTCATCCTTGGCCTCTGGATCTTCGCATATTACATCTTCTATGACTTCTTCTATGCGGGCTCTGTGCTCTATGGCGTGGACGTCAGGTTCATGCTGGAGATACTGCCGCCGCTCGCTATAGCGGCGGGGGCAGGTGTGGCGGAGCTCTCGCGCGTTGCCGCTGCAGCTGCGGCGAGGTCCTGGGGGAGGAGGCGGGCAAGGAACGCCCGCAAGGCCAGAGCGGTTGCATACGCAGCCTCTGCACTCCTGATCGCTGCGCTCGCCGTGTACCCGTTCCTCTCACTGCTCCCCAGCATCACGGTGAAGCCGCAGGATATGCCGCAGCAATCCACCGCGCTAAGCGCCGTCAATTTCATCTACGCGAATTACACCGCGGTCCCAGCCGACTGCCTCGTCTTCAGCTTCACCCCTGATATCTGGTACGCGCTGAACAGGTCGTCGGCACAGATAGGGTATCTGGGAAGCACCAATTCGACCTTCACGGCGTTTGCAAGCGGGTACTCGTGCTTTGTCCTCGACTACGGCTACTGGTGCCAGATACCGCCTTACCAGAATACGACGTGCAGCAGCGCGCTGGACCGCTACAGGCTGACGCCGCTTGCAGCCACTTCAAACACTGTCGGCGACGGTCTGGGCATATACCTGATTCAGAACTACACGAACAGATGACCATATGCGCTCTTATACATTGATGCGGATGGATGTCTGCAGGGAAAGGCATAGATATGGCCGCAAGGCGCACCGATGGTGGCTCGCGTGAAGATAGCGTTTGTTGCAGACGTGGCGTACCCGTGGCATATCGGCGGCACTGAGACGCTGAACCGCAACGAGGCGAAGGCGCTGGCAGCAGAGCACGACGTCGACTTCTTCTCGATGCAGTGGCCAGGCATGCGCAGCGAGTTTAGGGAGGATGGGATACGGTACCACGCCCTCGCCAAAGCCGATGAGAAGAGCCTGTACATAAATGGCAGGAGGTCGATAGCTCAGGCGCTCTCCTTCTCGCTAAGCCTCTCAAGGCTCTTCAGGTACGATTTCGACGTCATAATCTCGAACCAGTTCCCGGTGCTCCACCTGCCTGTGCTCTACCTCTACTGCAGGGCCAAGAGGTGCAGGCTCATCATGGAGGTCGTCGAGGTCTGGGACAAGAGGTACTGGATTTCGTACCTGGGGCCAGTGCTGGGCAGGATAGGTTCCCTCTGCTACTCCCTCACGCTGAGGGGCGCGGACCACTACATCGCCAATTCGAGCACGACTGCGGAGAGGCTCGCTGCGGCGGGAGTGGAGCGCGGGAGGGTCTCGGTCTTCGCTCCTATCATCGACGACAAGCTCGTGGACTCGATAAGGGCGTCGAGGGGGAAGGGGCGCGGCACCATCGTCTTCTCGGGAAGGCTGATAAAGGAGAAGAGGATGGGCGAGTGGCTGCAGATAATCAGAGGCGTGAACAAGGAGGTGAAGGTAAGCGCTGTGATAATAGGCAGCGGGCCGGAGAGGGACCAGGTCAGGTCAGAGATAGCGAAGCTCGGACTAAAGAGGGTGGTGGAGGTGCGCGACTTCTTCAGGACCAGGCGGGAGCTCTATAAGCAGCTGAAGGATGCAACTGCGCTACTCCTCATGTCTGAGAGGGAGGGGCTTGGCGTCATCGCTGTGGAGAGCCTTGCGCTAGGCACTCCTGTCTTCCTCCCGCTCGATTCTCCCGTGCCTGACGAGGTGAAGGGGATGTGCGTGGTTGACGAGGAGGGCGAGCTCACCACTATGCTGATAGACCTGATGAGGTCGGGAAGGAAGTCCGATTATATAAAGGACAGGAAGAGCATAAACGCGTTCAGGGTCTCGGCGATACCGAGGTTCTACAACAGCCTCTTCTCTAAGCTCGGCCTGCGTTAAGCCCCTGCATCTCGCCGCGCAGACAGCTGCCGGATATTATAAACCTTGCACGCCAATCCATACCTGGTGGCGCGATGGCAAAGCCGGAGTGGCTCACGATAAAGCCGGTCTCGACTGAGAGGTACGGCGAGATAAAGCAGACTATCTCCTCCCTGGGCCTGCACACGGTGTGCGCAGAGGCCCACTGCCCAAACATAACCGAGTGCTGGGGCTCTGGCACGGCCACCTTCATGGTGTTGGGAGGGCTTTGCACGCGCGGGTGCACCTTCTGTGCGGTCTCCAAAAGTGCACATGGGGACGGAGTCGACCAACTTGAGCCCGAAAAGCTGGCCAGGGTGATTGGGAGGTGGAGGCTGCCATATGTGGTCATAACCTCCGTGTGCAGGGATGACCTGGAGGACCAGGGGGCGGGGCACTTCGCGAGGTGCGTAAAGAGCATAAAGGCGGCGAGCCCAGAGACGGTAGTGGAGGTGCTCATACCTGACTTCAGGGGGGACTCCTCGTGCCTGAAGACCATTGTGGACTCAGGCCCTGACGTGATAGGCCACAACATAGAGACGGTGGAGAGGCTCTCGCCAGGAATAAGGGACAGGAGGGCCGGTTACAGGCAGTCGCTCAGCGTGCTGGGCACGGTGAAGAGGCTTGACAGGACAAGGTACACCAAATCGGCCATGATGCTGGGCCTCGGCGAGAGCGACGAAGAAGTGCTGCAGGCGATGGAGGACCTCAGGGGAAGCGGCGTCGATTTCCTCGCGATAGGCCAGTACCTCAGGCCTAGTCAGCACCATGCAGAACTGGTAGAGTACGTGCCGCCGGAGAAGTTCACTTACTTCAGGGAGAGGGCGCTCGGCATGGGCTTCCTTTATGCAGCTGCAGGGCCGTTCGTAAGGAGCTCGTACAGGGCAGGCGAGTTCTTCGCCGCAGAGATGGTGAAGCGGGGAAGGCAGCCTACCTCATGAAGCTCCAGCTCTCTGCTTTGAAGACGGCCTCTGCGAGTTCACTGGCCCGCTCCATCTCCCCTCTGCCCAGCTCACCCATGTAGTACTCCTTCCCTTCTGTGAAGCCCTTGAGCAGTCCTTCGTAGAGACCCTGCTGCGCGATGTCCTTGTAGTCCAGGACCCTCGTGACCCTCTCCTCGACGCTCTTTATCATCTTGTCGGATATCTTCTCCTTGCTCACGTTGAGCACCGCGAACATCGTCTTTATATCTAGGTCGTAGAGGATGGTGCCGTGCTGGAGCAGCACACCATACCTCCTCGTCTGGGCGTTTCCCGATATCTTCCTGCCATTCACCAGTATATCGTTTATAGGCGCGAACTCTGCCGCTATGCCGATGGCCTCGAGGCCTTTTATCACCCATCCGCAGATCACCCTGTAGCTCTCTAGTATCCCCTTGGGCAGCAGCCCTTCCGGCGCGATGACGCTGTACGTTATCTCGCCTTTCTCGTCGTGGTAGACGGCGCCTCCGCCCGTCTTTCTCCTGATATAGTCGATGCCGAGTTCCATGCACATCGGTATGTTTATCTCGTCCCTCATCGACTGGAACTGGCCTATCGAGACAGCGCTCGGCCTCCATCTATAGAACCTGATCGTGGGATCTGCCCCGTTCCTCACCGATTCGCTTATCGAATCATCTAGGGCCATGTTGAGGAATGCATCATGGGTCTCCAGGCCGATTACCCTCCACCTCATCGCTTCACCGCCATCATTATAGTAGAGGCGATTGCCTCAGGGGTCACGCCTATCATCTCTATCCCGTTTTCCCTCGCCGTCCTTGCGACGTTGGATGAGAGCGCGGTCTCGTCGAGGTTCTCGCCGACCAGAGCCCGCTCTATCTGCTCCAACCCGGATTCAGGATGGATGAAGAAGTCCCCGAGGATGCGTATCGAGTCTACCCTGCCCGAGTACTGCAGCTTTACAGTGACAAGCTTGCCTCCAGCCACCTTCTGCTTCGCGATGCCATCCATATCATCCGCCCATGAAGCCGAGTATCGCATCGCTTACCTCCTTTGGATGCGTATGGTGCGGCACATGGCCTGCGCCCTCTATCATCGCGAGTGTCGAGCCCTTTATGCCGTCTCTGAACTCCGTGGCGTACTTAGCGTCGACGATCTTGTCCTCAGAGCCCCATATTATCATGGCCTTGGCCTTGATCTTCGAGAGTA
>JASHXR010000026.1 GCA_030043435.1 Microcaldota archaeon | reverse complement strand
AGGTCTCCCGTCTTCCTTGCGCTTGCGACCACGTGCTCAGCGGAGCACCCTGCGGCCGAGGCGATCGCCTGCTGCGCGAACTTCTCGGCTATGCCTATCTGTATGCCCTCGAACGGAGGGCCGAGCCTGCCCTGCGTCATGTAGATGAGCGGCCTGATCTCAGCCCTTCCTGCCTTGGAGAGCATCTCGGCAAGTATGTCGGTCATGGCGAGGCGCGAGGTCACTCCTTCCAGCTTCTGGTAGTATTCCGCGACCTCGCTGAAGAGCATCACACCACACTCCCCTTTTGCAGTTATAGTTTATTAATGTGGCGCAAGACGCGCAGCTGTTGCGCTTTACCTCCCTTTGCCGAACCTGACCATACCTCTTTTTATACAGATAGCGGCAAGCTTGAGTATGGGGATAGGATGTCTAGAAGGGGCGGAGGGGCCGGGGGTGCGAGGCAACAGTCGGGGAGCGTCGCCGTCATGCCGAGGCGCGTGGAGCAGATAGCGGTGCATCTCAGCGAGCACGTGGACTATCCTGCGAGCAAGCGCGAGATCATAACGGCATGCAGCAACCTGGCGTGCTTCAGCTACGGCGATGACAGGGAGTGGCTCGAGGAGTGCCTGGAGAACAGGAGCTTCAGGGACTCCGACGAGGTAGAGGACGCGCTTCAGATGATCTGAGGCATAGCGCCCTCTCGCTCCGCGGCTCCAGCGCGCGCCACATCCTGACCTGTAATGTACCTGCGCGTAGAAACGGTCTGGGTGGCTTATTGCTCGACTACAACGGCATAACGGTCAAGATGTCCGGCACCGTATACGCACCAGCTGAGGACTCGCTGCTCGCAGCTGGTTTCATAGAGGAGTACCTCTCCAGGGACGGACGGCGAGGGCTGCGCATCCTCGATGTCGGTACTGGCACGGGCATACTCGGCATCTCGGCGGCAAGGGGCAGCAATGCAGGTGTCGTGACCTTCTCAGACGTGAACCCCGACGCAGTGGAGCTGGCGAAGCAGAACTGCGACTCCAACAGGGAGCTGATGCACGGGCGGTGCCGCTTCGCCGTAAGCGACCTCTTCTCCGGGATAGACGGCAGGTTTGACGTGGTGATCTTCAACGCGCCGTATCTGCGCCGAGAGGCCGGGCCGAGGTCAAGGTCGAGCGAGTGGTGGGACGGCGGCAAGGACGGGATCGAGGTCTCGGCCCGGTTCCTCTCCGGAGTCTCCGACCACCTGGAGAGCGGCGGCGCCGTCTTCCTCGTCTACAGCTCGCTTGGCAACGTCAGGAAGCTCAAGAGACTTATCAGGGAGTCGGGGTTCAGGATCGCATCCTCGAGGTCCACGCACCTCTTCTTCGAGGACATAATAGTCTCGAGGCTGGAGAGATTACCGGCTAGGCCTGGCACGCTAAGCGGCCGCTTCACAGCGTCGCCGCGTACTCCTCCTTGAACCTGACATTCCCAGGCACCGCCTTCCCGCACTGCTTGCAGTATATTGCATCGTCTCCGGAGTACCTGACGAACATGGAGTTCCCGCATGCGCATATGTACGGTTCTGCCTTCATCGCACACACCAGTACTGCACTATCGCTTGGCTCCTCTCCCGAGCACCTTCCTTACCTTCCCTATCGCGTCTATCGCCCTGTCTATCTCCTCCTCCTTGGTATAGAGGTAGAAGCTTATCCTGGCGACAGAGGACTCGCCGAGCACGCCGTTCACGAGCGGCATGGCGCAGTGATGCCCCGCCCTTATCGCGACCCCCTCGCTGTCGAATATTGTGGCTACGTCGTGCGGATGCACCCCGCTTATGTTGAACGAGACCACGCCCCCCCTCGACGCGGCGCTCCGCAGCCCATATACTGTAACCCCTTCGGTCTCGCCAAGCCTCTTCAACGCATACTCTGTGAGCCTTATCTCGTGCTGTCTTATCTTCTCCATGCCTATTCTGTTCAGGTACTCGACAGCTGCTCCAAGCCCTATGGCGCCCTCTATGTTCGCTGTGCCGGACTCGAACTTCCAGGGTAGCTCGTTCCACTCTGCGCTCTCGAACGTCACGCTCCTTATCATGTCGCTCCCGACGATGGCTGGGGTCGCCTCCTCAAGCAGCGCCTCCTTCCCGTATAGCACCCCGATGCCAGCGGGCCCGAGCATCTTGTGGCCCGAGAACACGAGGAGGTCGCAGTCCATCTCCCTGACGTCTACGGGCATGTGCGGCACAGACTGCGCCGCGTCTACCAGGACGAGGGCCCCGGCCTTGTGCGCCAGCCTTGCCATCTCGCGCGCCTCGTTTATCGTGCCCAGCACGTTCGAGGCCTGCGTGAACGCGACTATCCTGGGCCCGGCCTTGAGCTTCTCCTTGAAGTCATCGAGGTCCACTGTGGCCTTCTCCTTCAGCGCCGTATGGTCCAGCACCGCGCCCTTCCTCTTCGCGAGCATTAGCCACGGCACTATGTTGCTGTGGTGCTCCATGTCCGTTATCAGTATGCGGTCCCCGCTCCCGACCAGCCTCTCGCCCCAGGTCAGCGCGGCTATGTTTACTGCGTCAGTCGAGTTCCTGCAATATACTATCTGCCTGTACGACCCTGCGTTTATCAGCCTTGCGACGAGCTCCTTCGACCTTGCATACTCCTCGGTCGACCGCTCCGAGAGCTCGTACAGCCCGCGGTGTATGTTAGCGTTGTATGTCCTGTAGTACTCGGATACCTTATCTATGACCTGCACCGGCTTCTGCGAGGTCGAGGCGCTGTCAAGGTAGGCGAGCGGCTTGC
>JASHXR010000003.1 GCA_030043435.1 Microcaldota archaeon | reverse complement strand
GCGCCGGAGCGCACCTTCTCCACCACCCTCTTGAAGTCGCTTACGGAGTAGGTGCCGTCCGGGTCTATGGTGGCGATGACCTCGCCGCGCGCGGCCCTGAAGCCCTCCATCAGCGCGGCCTCGTATCCGGTCGAGGTCTGTATCATTACCTTGGCGCCGGTGGATCGCAGCTCCTTAAGGTGCCTCTCGTCGCTCTTGTCCACGACGAGTATCTCGGCGCCGCTGCCGAAGGCGCGGCGCAGCTCCCTGATCGTGGAGGGCGCAGAGGGCTCGTCCTTCGTAGGCACTATGATGCTCAGGTATGGGCGCATGCGCATCTGATTTAGGTATGCAGCAAATGGATTTAAATGCGTGTGCGCGGCGCGCCTTCGGCCTCTCCGCTGCGCTAGGCGAATGATTGTTAAGGGAGGTTCAGGCGCAGCGACGCCGAGGTCACTCCTTGTACGTCAGGTGCGCCTTCTGCGTCCTTGCCAGTATCCTGGCTACCCTTGCCTTATCGCGCATCTCTGCCACTGACACCGCGCCTGCATAGCCTATCGAGGCCCTGATCCCGGAGGAGAGGTGCTCCATGACCGCAGGCACAGCGCCCTTGTACGGTATGTAAGCGTCGACGCCCTCGTCGAGCTTCTTCCCGCCGGTATCCGCATACCTGTCCACTATGGCCCTGCGCTCCCTCGCCGCCCTGGAGCCCATGCCCCTGTAGCCCTTGTACTCCTTGCCGTCGATGCTGACCCTCTCGCCTGGGCTCTCGTCCGTGCCTGCGAGGCCGTAGCCCAGCATCGCCGATGAAGCGCCGAAGGCGAACGCGAGGGAGATGTCTCCTGGCCCTCGTATCCCCCCGTCTGCTATTATAGGTATGTCGAGGCCCAGCTCCTCGAGGGCATCAGCGGCCTGAGAGACCGCGAAGAGGGTGGGCGAGCCTGCCTTGGTCACGTCGGTGGTTATGCAGATGGAGCCGCCGCCTATGCCGCACCTCAGCCCAGCGACGCGCTCCAGCTCCCTGACGCAGTGCAATACCCCTTCCTTGGTGCCCATGCTCCCTATTATCACGTCCCTGTCCGTGGCCTTGATAAGCTTCTTAGTCGCCTCGATGGTGGCCTTGGTGTGGAAGTGCGCCACATCGGTCATCAGCGCGTCGGCGTACTCGGAGAGAGCCGCCGCCCTCTCGAGGTCGAATGGAGAGACTGCAGCCGCTACTGCCAGCTTCTTGTCCCTGCCCAGCGTAGCGGTCTCGCTCTTCGGCCTGGCCTCCTTGACCTTCCTCAGCATGGCGACCTCCTCCTCCGGAGTGCAGTTCCTGTGCACCACGCCTATTCCTCCGCACTCAGCCATGGCTATGGCCATCTCGGCCTCTGTGACGGTATCCATGGGCGAGGAGCATATAGGCGCAGAGATGGTTATGGATGAGGAGAACCTGGTGGAGAGGCTTATGTCCCTAGGCCGCTTCTCCGATAGTCCGGGAAGGAGTAGTACGTCGTCGAAGTTGAAGGCCACTGGCGCGGCCTCAAACTTCCTGGTGAATCTGTCCATAATTATATGCATTGGCACGGATTATAAACCTTGCGCTGGATCGCGCTTATCGCATCGTACGCCTTGTGCCTTGCGAAGGCCGTACCTCGCGGCATGGTGTTTTAATACAACTTAGGTATGGTTTAAAAGCCTGAAGAGCGAGATAGTAGGCAGAGGTGTCTGCATGGCTGGCATAAGCGGCAAGAGCATAATAGTGACGGGGGGCGCGGGTTTCATAGGTTCCAACCTCGTGGAGAGGCTCTGCAAGGAGAACAAGGTAATGGTGATAGACACGCTGATGACAGGGTCTGAGGAGAACCTGAAGGAGGCGAAGAGGACGGGGAACGTCACGTTCAGGAAGGATGACTCGAGGAATATAGGCAAGCAGGGCTTCAAGGCAGACCTGGTCTTCCACCTTGGCATGTATTCTGCATCGCCGATGTACAGGGAGAAGCCCACGAGGGTCGCTGAGGTCGTGGAGGGTATGATAGACGTGCTCGAGTACGCAAGGGCGAACGGGTCGCAGGTGGTCTTCGCATCTACCTCCTCGATATACAACGGCGTCACTCCGCCGCACAGAGAGGATGTCGTCCCGAAGGCGACTGACTACTATACGGAAGGTAGGGTCGGGGCGGAGCGGATGGCCGAGCTCTATGCAAAGCTCTACAAGGTGAACACGGCCGCTATGAGGTTCTTCTCGGTGTATGGGTATCACGAAGAGGCGAAGAACGGCTATGCCAACCTGGTCACGCAGTTCCTCTGGGCCATGAAGAAGGGAGAGCAGCCCGTAGCGTATGGCGACGGGACGCAGAGGAGGGATTTCACTTTCGTCACAGACGTAGTCGACGCCATGCTAAAGGCAGTCGGCGTGAAGGGCTACGACGTGTTCAACGTGGGCACAGGCAGGAACTACAGCCTCAATGAGATGGCCGATAAGATAAACAAGGCACTTGGGACCAAGATAAAGGTGAGGTACGTCAAGATGCCTGTCGCGAACTACGTGATGGAGACGCTTGCAGACACGGGCAAGGCCGAGAGGGTCCTGGGCTTCAAGGCCAAGGTCTCGCTCGATGAGGGGATAAGGAAGCTCGTCGACGAGCGCAAGTGACGCGCCTGCGCGCCCCTCTGGCAGATACCTGGTTCACAGGGGAATCGGCTCCAATGACGCGCGGCCAAGGAGGCCACTAACGCGCCGATATTATGTCCCCGAACGACCGTATGAAGTACGCCTTCGCCTCGTTTACCGCGTCATTGCCTTCTGCAGTGAGCGCGTATACCACGATATTGCCAGACCGCTTTCCCGCTATGAGCCCCTTGGAACTCAGGTCCTTCAGCGCAGGATATAGAGTGCCTGCCTTCGGCTTCTCGCCCCTCCTCTTCTCTATCTCCAGAGCGATCTCCTCCCCGTGCATGCGCTTCTTTGAGAGCAGCCAGAGTATCTGGAATGAGAGGAACCCACGCATGTCGCAACGGCACGGCCCCTGCATTTTACCATCATAAGTATATGACACCCTATATATTTAAATAGCTATATAGGACATACTATATCTGGTGGAAACATGTGCGACTGTGGAAATGGATACGGACCCAGGAGCTTCCTGACGGCCGAGGAGAAGATTGAACTCCTGCGCGAGTACAAGAAGAACCTGGAGAACGAGGCCAAGGGAGTCGAGGAGCGGATAAAGCAGTTGGAGAAGAACAACTGAGCCCTTAGCACTTCCCTTTGCTTTTTTTCTTTCTTTTTTTGATCTTTCTTTTCTGAGATTGGAGTGGTATCACTTGAGCAGAGCCCTGTTGCACTCGATGGTGTGCATTACTGCCTCCCTTGAGGTCTTGTACCTAGGCTTGAACCCGATCCCCTTTATCTTTTTGTTGCTCAGGTAGGAGTCCGGCACGTCTCCGGGCCATCCCGACTTGGTGCCTGTATACCTTATCTTGGCCTTGGGCGCTATCTCGCCTACCACTAGCTCTGCGATCTCTCTCACGGTTATCTGGTCGTCCAGGGAGAGGTTGTATATGTTCTCACTCTCACTTGATTTCTCGTATACTAATAGCATGGCGTCTATGCAGTCCATTACCTCCATGTATGACTTCCTCTGCTTGCCATTGCCCAGAACTTCGAGTATTTTGTTGTTTTTCTTTAATTTCCTAGCAAAATCCACTATAACCCCATGGGTAAGATTTTCACCAACTATATTTGCAAATCGGTAGATATAGTAATCAATCCCGTACAGGTTGGAAAACGTAGTGATAAGACCTTCGCCTGCGAGTT
>JASHXR010000025.1 GCA_030043435.1 Microcaldota archaeon | reverse complement strand
GCGTGCCTCATCGGCGGCGCCTATGCCTGCGACGTCGTATTGGAACATGGTAAACGCATTGAGGCACGCCTGCTGCATGTTCTTGTCTATTATCACCACCTCGGAGAGGGCGTTGGAGCGCTCCAGCATGCCGAGCCTCGCCAGCGTGCCGTCAGGACCGCCGGCTATCCCCAGATAGTTGGTGATGCCCTCGGTGCCGGCCAAGACGCGCTTGAGCGCGGCAGGCTGGCCCTCGTTCGTCTTGCTGAACACGGAGAAGACGTCGCTCTGACGGAACGGGCCGGTGAACTCCATCTCGAAGCTTATGCTGTTGCCGGAGTGGCTTATGCGCGTAGTGCCCTCTGCCTTGCCTACGACAATGCTGATCCTGTAGAGCTCGGAGATGCAGAGCAGATGCGAAGGCCCCTCGTCCCTTCGCGCATCCATAAAGAGGTGCTGGAACGCGCGGGTCAGGGCCAGCTTGGCGGAGTAGTCCTCGCTCTCTATCCTCGGAATTGGAATCTCCCTGGCTCTCACACAAATCACGCGATTCGGAAGTCAGGCTCATCTGTGCACGGTGCGGCACGCCTGCTTCATCTCGTACATCCTGCTGTCTGCCAGCTTGATCATCCCCTCTGCGCCGTGTGCCTCGCTTAGCGCAGCGTATCCGTAAGAGACGCTTATGCGCGCTGCGCCAAGCACGCGCTGCGCGATCTTGTCTGCCAGCAGCCTTGCCGGCGCGTCGTCTCTGACTACTGCGAGTATGACGAACTCGTCGCCGCCTATCCTAAACGCCTCCTCTCCTGACCGGGTCATCTTCTTGAGCGATCCTGAGAACCTGCGTAGCAGCGCGTCTCCTGTGGCATGGCCGTAGGTGTCGTTTGCCTTCTTGAGCCCGTCGAGGTCGAAGTAGACGGCGACTACATCCCTGGGCTCTCCCCTCCTGCTCCTATTCTCAGCGCCTTGGACCATCCTTGCAGTAGCGTCGTAGAATGCGTTCCTGTTCCCGAGCCCGGTCATCCTGTCGCGCCTTGCATCCCTCTGGAGCTCCCTGATCGTGCCATCCTTCTCGGCAATCTCGACTTCCTTCTTCTCGAGGTCCCTTCTGAGCTCCTTGATCTTGAACGGTGCGGTAGCGAAGGTGGCAATGCCGGAGCCTGCCCTCTTGGCCGCGTCGGCCATCCGACGTGAGACGCCGGCGGCGCTGTCTGCCGATGCGTCTGCAGCGCTGCGCCTCTGTCTCTCGCCGTTAATATCTATTGGTCTTATGCCCATCGGAATCACATGTCAGGATATTGCGCCTGGACTTGACTGTTAAGCCGTTTTCTCTCCGGCCTTATTTGGGAGCCATCTAAAACTGTCGGTTCTGCCTGGAGCGCGGTCACTCACAGCCATACGCTGTGTCATCATGGCCGCCATGACTACCATGTAGTATCTATGCGGTATCTCATATTTAAAGCATCATTTTCTGATCAATTTAGGTATATGGCTTCGTGCTTTTGTATACATACCTGGCAACCCGTCCTCGACAGGTTCCCTTGGATGCGTTTATAAGCCTTAATTGAGTGTGGGTTAGCTAAGGGACTGGCAACGTGGAGGTGCGGAGCAGGGCGGTTGCGTCATAGGTGGCCGGACTACAGCCACGTTCAGTCCTGTTTTAGCCCGTGGTGAGACAGATGAACAGATACTACATAATCGAGATGTTCGAGCCGACGCTGCTCTACGGGCTGGCGCTCGCGGTGCTTGGCGTCGCAGCGGCATATTATTACGGCCACTTCTCGCCTCTTTATGCCATACTTGTGATCATAGGGGCCGTGCTTGCGCAGGTCTCGGTGAACGTGATCAGCGACTACTTCGACTACAGGAGCGGGCTCGACATGGAGCTCGTCAAGAGGAAGGCCGGCGAGCTGAGCGGCGGAAGCTCGCTGATAGCAGAAGGCAGGATAAAGCCAGAGTTCACGCTTGCGACAGGGCTGGCGACGCTCGCAGGAGCGGCGGTGATAGGGTTCTATCTCCTCTTGACGCACACCTACATCCTGCCCATAATGGTCGTCGCAGCGCTCTCCATCTTCCTTTACGCGAGATATGTGAAGAGGGTGCCGTACCTCTCCGAGTTGCTCTGCTCGGCAAACTACATACTCATCTCGTTCGGGAGCTTCATCGTCATGGCAGGCATAGCCTCGCTCACGCCTGCGCTGCTCTTCGCGTTCGTGCCTGCAGGCATAATGCTGGGCGGGAATGCGCTTTTCGTTAACTCGGTGCCGGACAGGAAGGTAGACAGGAGGTACGGGGCAAGGCATACCGCGATAATGCTAAGGACGGACAAGAACATAGGGCTGTACTACCTTGCCACGCAGTCCCTTGCCTTCGCCCTACTCGCAATAGGGATAGCGGCAGGCTTCCTGCCGCTCCTCTCCCTCGCATGCTTCTTCGCCGTGCCGGTAACTTATTATGTCTTCAGGGGTCTTTACAATGGCGACTCGAAGAGATATGGGGCGTACCTTGGCGCGCACACCGCCGCGTCGTTTGTCCTTGCAATAATCCTCTCTGTGTCCTATGTGGCCATTATTTGAAGTGGAACCATGAGCAAAAGGATAGACCGGATCTTCACCGACGTATCGGAGAGGTATGACAGGGTGAACACGCTGTGCAGCCTTGGATTGATAAGGCTCTGGAGGAGGGACGCGGCGGCAGAGGCGATTGTGGGGAAGGGCAGGTATGACCTGCTCGACATAGCTACAGGCACGGGAGAGCTCCCTGTCGAGATCACAAGGCTGGCAGGGAGAGAGGGCAAGCACATCAGGATAACAGCAATGGACTTCAACAGGGGCATGCTCTCTGTAGCGTCTAGGAAGATGAAGCGGAATGGGATACGCGTAAAGGTGGAACGCGGAGACGCGATGAGGCTGAGGTATCGGGACTGTAGGTTCGAGGTCGTGACCTCGACGTTCGCCTTGAGGAACGTGGACAGTCTGGAGAGGTTCGCAAGCGAGGCGATGAGGGTGCTGAAGCCTGGCGGAAAGTTCGTCTTCATGGACATGGGGAGACCGGACACCGCGCTAGACAGGGCGCTCCTGCGCGCATACTGGTCTGCAGTGAGCATCATAGGCAACAGCGAGGACCCTAACGCGTTCAAGTGGCTTGTAGAGAGCACGGCAAGGTTAGACAAATACGGCTTTGCAAAAATCCTCAAAGAGGCAGGGTTCAGGAACATACGGGTGAAGAACGAGCTGAGCGGCGCTGCGTTCATGATAACCGGAAACAAGTAGGTGCGAGAGTGGATAATGGGAACATGGCCATGTACTCAGAGGCCCATAAGAGCTATGACT
>JASHXR010000024.1 GCA_030043435.1 Microcaldota archaeon | reverse complement strand
TTCTAAGAGGCTGCAACAAGCCAACCCCCATTTCTAGCGCACCCATCCGAGGCGGCGGATCATGTCAACGCCTCCAAAACACCCCGCTGGAACAGATGTGAGAATCTTGTAGTGTAACCTTTTTAGAAAATATAAAGAGGGTAGATGAAGGCTGTGGATGGCGGTACAACTTCCCACGCCCGCCTACTTGAAGAGCCTTATCCTTACTATCTTCTTCCTCCTCTCCTCCCTCAGGAAGTAGTATATTACGATAAGGGAGAGCACCGCGCCTACGCCTACCGCCAGAGCCTCCTGCGGCATGCCGTACATGAACGCTATTATGCCTATTATCGCCACCACAGGCAGATACGGATAGAACGGGGCCCTGAAGGTCGCTGGCGCTCCTGCCCTCCTGAAGTGCATCAGCGCAAGGCTTGTCATCAGGTAGGAGAAGAGCAGCCCGAAATTGGATATCGCGGCTATCACGTATACGTTTCCGGCGAAGAGCATCACGATGCCTATGACTGCGGAAAGGACCACCGCGTTCGAGGCGACGTCCCTCCTTGGGTCGTACTTCCTCATTATCCCAGGCAGGAGCCTGTCCTCGCTCATCTGGAAGCCCACCCTCGACGCGCTGAGCGTCATCGCCAGGCATGCCGAGGCTGTGGCTATGAGCGCGCCTATGTCCACCAGGTAGAAGAGGTATCGCGGTGCATGCGAGGCGGTGAGCGCGAACGAGAGCGGGTCCCCAGATATCCCGTAAGACGATGCTGGAGCAAGGAGCATGAGCCCGAGCACTACGAGGACGTAAAGCACTATGCTTATCACCACTGCGGCTATGACCGCCTTTGCGGCGGCCCGCGCCCCGCCGTTGATCCTCGACGTAAACGTGCTGATGGTCTGGAAGCCGGAAAAGGCGAAGAAGATGGCTACGCTGGCCGCGAAGATCGCGCCTATGCTGTCTTCGGCAGGGGTTATCGAGAAATGGCTTGCAATGACTGTGCTGTTGTTCAGGGCGAACAGGAGCGCAAAGGCTATGAAGATGCCCAGTATCGCTATCTTTATCGCGACAAGCACAGAATCAGCCTTGGCAGCCTTCTTTATGCCGATGAGGTTGACTACGGCAAGCACGAAGATGAGCGCTATCGCGAACGGTATCTCCAGCGACGCAGAGACGCCAAGGATCGACGCAAGATACGAGCCGAACCCGAGCGCGACTACTGGTATCGCGGTGGCGAAGCTGAAATAGAGCAGGAGCCCTGTTATGAACCCCATCTCGCTCCCGAACGCGCTGAAGACATAGGAATAGGCTGCACCTTTCGCGTGCGGCATTATGGAGCTCAACTCCCCTATCTCAAACGCAACAAGGAGCGCCACCACTCCTACCAGTATGAACGCTACCAGGGCCAGGGGCCCGGCAAGCGCAAGCGCAGTGCCGCTCAGCACGAAGATTCCCGCGCCTATTATGGCGCCCAGCCCCACCGCCGCGGCAATGGCCGGACTTATGCCCCTCTTGCCCTCATCCATGATAGGAAATGGGGCAGCATGCTTTTATCCCTTGCGCCTTCCTCCCTGCCTGGCGGCCCGCGGCGCGCCGCCGCAGCCGGCACGCCATGCATCCGGCGCCTCGACGCACAGAAAGGGTTTTAAGCCTTCCATGCGACTTCTATGGCGCGACCGGTGGCAGAAGTGCTCTATCTGAAATCTCTGACCATAGACAGGTTCAAGTCGTTCAAGCACGCCGAGATACTGATAAGCAAGGGCTTCACCTGCGTGGTGGGACCGAACGGCAGCGGCAAGTCCAACATCTGCGACGCGCTCCTCTTCGGCCTCGGCGAGAGCTCGCTCACCAGGCTCAGGGTCTCGAGGCTCGACGAGCTCATAGACTTCGGAGTCAAGAGGAAGAAGTCTGAGGTCGCGAGGGCGCACGTCAGGCTCGAGTTCTCCGGGGATTCGGACTACTCGATAACCAGGACTGTAAGGTCTGACGGCAAGACGCAGTACTCGGTCAACGGCAGGCAGACGACCCGGGGCGAGGTGCTAGAGATACTGGGCCATAACCGCATCCGCGCAGACGAGACGAGCACTATAACGCAGGGCGAGATAAACCGCACAGTCTCGCTCAACCCGAAGGAGAGGAGGGAGCTCATCGAGATAGCTTCGGGGATAAAGGAGTTCGAGGCCAAGAAGGAGGACGCGCTGCGCGAGCTCGAGAAGGTGAGCCAGAGGATATCCGAGACGCAGGGGATGCTAGGCGAGAAGGTCTCGTTCCTCAAGGAGCTGGAGAAGGAGAAGGATGCCGCTGAGAAGTTCGCCGAGTACTCGGCAGGGCTGAAGACGCTCAGGTACAGCATACTCGTGGCAAGGAAGGCTGCGCTCGCCACAGACCTCGATGCATACATGAAGGAGCACGCTGTCATGGACTCGGCAAGGAACACGACCGAGCTGAAGAGGAGCGAGCTCGCGAAGAGGATAAGCGACCTCGAGTCAGAGAGGGAGGGCATAACGCACAAGATGAGCGCGTCGAGCACTGCGATGGCCGAGGTCAACTCTTCCTACGAGGCGATAAACCGCGAGCTGGTCACCATAGGCGCTGAGATGAACAGCCAGAAGGCTGCGCTCGTGGAGATAGGCACCTTCACCGAGGCCGCCGAGGCCGAGATGGCTAGGATAACCGCATCGATAGCGGAAGGGGCCAGGACCCTCGGCGAGCTACAGCAGAGGCTGCGCGCGCTCGAGGCAGAGGAGAAGGCTCACGGAACGCCAGCCCATGCCCAGGACTCCGGCCAAGCGGAGGCAGAGGCGCTCTCCGGCAAGATAGGCAGCCTCGAGAAGCGCGTCGAGGCGGGACGCGCCGAGCTGCTCTCCGTATCGGTGGAGATCGCGGCCCTGGAGCATGATGCCGAAGAGGCGATGAAGGCCGCAGAGGCGGCCAGGTCCACGGTAGCCGGGAAGGAAGGCGCAGCCGCAGCCGCGCGCAAGGCATTGGACGAGACCAAGGCCGCGCTCAAGAAGGCCTCATCCGACGCCAAGGCCTTCGACGCAGAGCTGGAGCGGCTCGGCAAGGAGATGGAGTCAGTAGACGAGAGGATGATCGAGCTCAAGGAGCAGAGGAGCCATGTCTCGGCGAGGTCTGGCGCCGTCCTTACAAGGCTCTCGGCCGAGTTCGACGAGTCTGACGGCTTCTACGGCAGCGTGGCCGCACTCTGCACATACGACACGGCGCACGCCCGCGCGGTCGAGGCCGCTGCCGGGGCGAGGTTGGATTATCTCGTTGTAGACTCGATAGCCACGGCAGACCTGATGATCGCGTTTCTCAAGAAGAACGAGCTCGGCCGCGCGACCTTCGTGCCTCTAAAGGAGATACGGACCGGCGAGCCTGATGCCGAGGAGAAGGGGCTCTCCAGGGCTCTCGACGCGGTGAGGTACGAGAAGAGGTTCGAGCGCGTCTTCAGGTACGTCTTCGGCAACACCTACATAGCGCCAAGCGCGTCAGAGGCCGCGCGCCGCGGCGTCGGCAGGCACAGGTACGTCACCCTCGAAGGCGAGCTGATAGAGCAGTCTGGTACAGTCTCCGGTGGCTACTCTAAGATGAGACAGTCGCTTGCCTCCATCGACGCAGAGCTGCGCGAGCTCTCGTCGCGCAAGGAGGGGCTTCACTCAGGAAAGTCCAAGGCCGATTCTTCGGCGTTCGAATCGAGGAAGGCGCAGGCCGCTGCGGAGATGGCCTCCCAATCCCGTGCTGCCGAGCTCTCCAGGCTCGAGCGCGAGCTCTCCGGCGCAAGGGAGTCGATCAAGGAGCTGTCATCGCGCTCCGCAGGCGCAGGGTCGAGGCTCGCAGAGCTCCGGGGAAGGGCTGCCTCCTGCTCCGCAGCCAATGCCGCCTCAGAGAAGGAGCTCTCGGCTGCCAAGGAGCGGCTCGTGCACCTGTACAACGAGGCTGTAGAGGCGTCGAGGAGCAGATCGGGCCGCGCCGCCTCCAAGGAGGAGCGCGAGAGGGCCGCTGCAGCGGCCAAGGAGGCCGAGGCGCTGCGCATAAGGACCGCGGAGATAAGGAAGGAGGCCGAGCTCACCGGAGCGCGCAAGGCAGATCTCGAGAGGCAGGCCGCCGAGAAGAAGAAGCTAGGCAAGGAGATAACCGCCTCGATAGGCGAGAAGGCGGCCAGGGCAGAGGCGCTGGAGAGGCAGAGGAAGGAGGCCGAGCTCAGGCTCAGGAGCAGCGGCGAGGTGTCGAAGAAGTCGATGGAGCGCCTCGCCAGGATAAACGACGAGGTGGAGCGCCTCAGGGAGGACTACGGCAGGATAAACGTGCAGCTCAACGAGATCGACAGGCAGGTGGGCGAGGTCAAGGTGAAGCGGAGCCAGACGGAGACGAGGATGGGCGACATAGGCGCCGAGCTCGCCGCATACGGCACTGGCATCGCAGTCCTGAAGGGCGACGCGGAGATAATGGTGCGCGAGGCCGATGTGATGGAGTCGAGGCTAAAGGACCTCGGCACCGTGAACATGAGGGCTCCCGAGCTCTACGAGGAGAAGAAGAGGTCGGTAGACGAGGCCCTCGCCAAGGCCAACACGCTCGAGGCCGAGAGGCAGGCAGTGATACGCATGATCGAGGAGATAGAGTCCAGGAAGCTCCAGGTCTTCATGCTCTCATTCAACGAGGTCAACAAGAACTTCTCCAAGCTATACAACTACGTCTTCCCCGGCCGCGCATACATAGAGCTGGAGAACCCCTCCGAGCCGTTCAGCGGCGGCGTGGAGATCAGGATAAGCGACGCAAACGTAGAGAAGGCGCTGCGCTCGATGTCAGGCGGCCAGAAGTCGCTCATACTCCTGATGCTCCTCTTCTCCATACACCTCTGCAAGCCCTCGTCAGTCTACGTCTTCGACGAGGTCGACTCTGCTCTCGACAAGGAGAACTCGAAGAAGCTCTCCCAGCTCATCAAGGAGATGAGCAGCGAGGCGCAGTTCGTGGTCGTCAGCCACAACGACTCCCTGATAGCCAACTCCGACACCGCGGTAGGCGTCGTCATGTCCAGCGGGGAGTCCAGGGTGGTAGGCATAGAGGTCTCCAGCGCGACAAGGGGCCAGGCCAGGGTGTAGCTTTTGGCCACGACTAAAGCGAAGAACCAGAAGAAGCGCGCAGCTCCCGAGGCGAAGCCGAAGGCCCCGGTGCTGCTCCTTGCGTCCTACGCTCTCCTTATCGTCCTTCTCGTGCTGTACGTGATACGCAACAGCGTCATCACCGGCGCAGCCGTCATAGTGGTCGTGGTCGTGATACTGGCGATGGAGCTCAAGCAGAGCATCCGTGCCGGAGGCGTCAGGCGGAGCCTCATCGACATCGGCATCGCCGTGCTCGCCGTCGTCATCGTCTTCGCCGCAGCAGCGGTGATACTCCAGACCTCGTCTCCGATAGACGTCGTGACGAGCTGCAGCATGGTGCCTACGCTGCAGAGGGGCGAGATGCTGCTGCTGCACGGCATACCCAACCTCTCCACCTTCCTCTCCGACCACGACGTACCTGTAGTGAACGTGAGCACAGCAGCCTTCGATGCGGCCATGTCAAACTTCAGCAGCGAGTTCCTCGTCTTCTACGCCTACTCCCCTGCCAACAAGTCCGACATATCGGAGACTGTGGCGCCGAACAGCGTCTTCGACGTAGGGTTATACAACCAGGAGTGCCTCGACATATACTCGACTGAGGACAGGCCTGGCGAGTACTACAAGTGCTACGTGCCCGGGCAGCAGCAGTCTGCACTTATAAGGTACAACTACTCGATAGGCAAGATAGCCGAGGGCTCCGAGCTGTACGACGAGATCTACACGTCCAGCATAACTATAGAGAACACCACGATAACCGAGAACTACTCCAACCCAATAGTCGTCTACAAGACCAACGCCAACGACTCCTTCTACCCAGGCGACGTGATACACCGCGTCTTCGCGGTGATGCACGTCGGCAGCGAGTACTACGTGCTCACGAAGGGCGACAACAACCCCGGCCTCGACATAGAGTTCGTGAACTACCCGCCGTCGCAGAACGAGATCGTCGGATACTACCTTGGCGGCCTGCCCTACCTGGGATACCTCAAGCTGATAGTCAGCGGCGACCTCCAGGCCCAGGCCCAGTGCAGCGAGGTCATACAGCACTGATCCATGCCTGGCGGGTCGTGGCCTTAGGAGTATGCACCATAACGCTCAGATGCG
>JASHXR010000023.1 GCA_030043435.1 Microcaldota archaeon | reverse complement strand
AGTCCGACGACTTCTGGAGCACGCCGTCAAGGTAGACTGAGACAGAGTTGCCGTTGTATACTGCAGAGACGAAATGAGCTCTCGAGTCCAGTATGGATGTGGTGCCTGACGCAGAGCAGAGAAGGGACTCCCCGACCTGCTTCACGGTGAAGACGGGCACCCCGCTATCCAGCGAGAGGTTGTATCCGTATAGGCCGCTGGTGCCGCTGTCGGAGACGAGACCTGGGTGCGTCACTGCCTGTATAGCAGACGCATTGACCCACGCCACGATGCTTACAGCCGAGGAGGGCTTCAGCGCGCTGGAGTTGCTAAGGTCGATGTAGGAGCCAGAGCCGCTGAACCTCGCCATCTCCGACGAGCCATAGGTCGCGTTTGGGAACGAGGTGAGATTGAATGGATAGGCATAGGCATTGAACGCGGTGCCGTTCTGGCCTGTGCCTGAGTAGTCGTTAGCGTCGCCGTCGAGCGGCCACCATCCGGTGCTGGTGAGGGACCAGAGAGGCGCGGAGCCTATCCCGCCCTGATACAGCGCAGCTGCCTCTGAGCCTGTCAGCGCATTGGCGTACCCCTGCACGTTTGCTATGTAGCCGCTGAAGAAGTTGGATGGAGTGGCGCAGGAGGCGCAGACCCCTATGCTGACCACGCTATCAGGTGCGCCATGGAGCGTGCCGGAGATGGAGAGGGTGTTCGCCACTGCTCCGTCTATGAAGACATTCTCTGTCGATGAGGAGTACGAGCCCGAGACGAGATACCAGTCGTCCTTGGTGAGTGGGCTTGACGCACACTCGCCGCCTGACGGAAAGCCGCTGTTCACCCCGTTGAAGGAGATGCAGGCGTAGGAGCCCTGAAGGTAGAGGGAGGCGCCGCCGGACTCGGCGATGTAGTCGGTAGCCACGGGCTGGGATGCGACGCTACCCTGGGTATCGTAGACCCATGCCGAGAGCGTGGCAGTGACCGGAGCCACGGAGTTCTCAGTGGCGAGGACATAGCTCTGCACGCCGCCGAACCCGGTCTCAAGCGCAGGCTGGCTCCACGACACCCCGGTCATGCGACCTGTCTCGTTCCTACCGCTTGCGTCAGGCGCAGACGCGCCCTGGCCTAGGTTGAGCGGCCACCACCCGACGAGCGCGGACTGTGACGAGAGGTTGCCCTCGAACGCGGTAGCCGAGACCGCGGCGTAGCCCGGCTGGGTCGACTGCGTCAGTATGGCCCTCGCCACCCCTGTGGAGTTGGTGTAGTTGGCGTAGCCCCGCCCTCCTGCGGAGAAGTTGCCGAGGCTCGACTGGAACCCGACGAGCGCGCCCTGGAGCGGCAGTCCGCCCCTGGACTTGACCCTGGCATAGAGCTGCACAGCTGTCAGGTATGGCACGTACCCTGACACCGTGGAGCTGCCCATGTTGCCGGAGTAGTCGTTGGCGTTGCCGTTCAGCGGCCACCATCCCCCGATCTGATCGCCTGGTAGCGGCGCGCCGGTTATGCCCTCCTGATAGAGCTCCTCGGCCTCGTATGCGGTCAGGGCGGTATCGTACACCTGCACGTCGGCGAGGGCGAACGTGCCAGATGATGCGCTGTTCTGGAGCACGATGTTGGCAGGAGGCGAGTAGTCGAGCCCGCCTGCGTATGCGGTAGGGCTGCCTTGCGAGACGCCGTCGACGTAGAGTGTCCCGCCGCTGCTGGACGAGTAGGTGAAGACGAGGTCATACCATGTGCCCAGCCCGTTCGTCGGGACGGTATAGACCGGGCTTATCGCCCCCCACGCCCCACCTGCCCCGGCATAGACCGTGATCTTGCCCTGGGCGTTGTCGCCGAGGTAGTTTCCGCTGAGCCCGACGGCGTAGTTGTCGTCAGACGTGGTCGCTGAGCCCTTGTTGAGTATATATATCTCGTTGGAAGTGGAGAAGTTGAGGACGTCGATCCAGAGGGAGAGCGTCATCGAGTTGGAAGGAGAGGCCGAGTATGTGAGTGCGGCGGGAATGCTGACGCTGCCTGCCGAGGCGACGCCGTTGTTAGGCACGAAGACTGCGGCGTGCACGGGCTGGGCCGAGAGGGCTACGCTGCCTGCCTGGCCGGTCACGTTAGGGCAGGAGTAGTCTATGCAGAGCGTGCCGTAGGTGTTCCGTATGTAGAGCGTGGAGTTGGCTACGGGTATGCTGTAAGCGTTGAACGTGAGCGCGTTAGCCCAGGCCGAGTTTGAGACCACGCTCCCTGCAAGGCTGAAGGAGACGGAGCTTATCAGCTGCGCCCCTATCTTCGACGAGGCTATCACCTCGCCGCTTCTGGTGATGTTGACGCTGTACGCGCTTATGGAGCCGCTCGAAGGTATCTGCAGCGTGGAGTTGTAGCCGTTGCCTGCCTGGGCCGCAGTGGACATCGCCCCGGCTATATCCTCTGAGACGAGCTGTATGTTGGAGTCGAGCTGCTCGTTGAGTATCGACGCCCTCTGCTTTGCGACCGTCACGAAGATGATGGTGAAGATTAGCATGACGAACGCGAAGAGCACCATATACTCCAGCGCTATTTGCAGCTTCGTGGTGGTGACCATGGTGACCATTCGACCCTACTCAGACGACAGGGGACATATAGATGCATGGGAACTGCGTTATGTGAGGGCAGGCTGAGAGCGCTGTCACGTTCACCAGGTAGGTGCCTGGCGCGACGATGCCTCCAAGGCTGCCGCTCACGTTGATGGGCGTATACGAGGTCACGTAGCTGACCCCGTTGGGCGCGCTCACTACAAAGATTATCTCATGACCCACTCCGTTGTTGACCGTGCCGACGTAGATGTACCTCACCCCGGTAGGTATCTGTATCTCCACCACCTGCTTCGCCGGGGGCCCCTCGCTCCCCACGACAGTAGCCACGCTGGCCAGCTTGCTGGCCGCCTGCTGCGCCTCTATCGAGGCTAGCGACGCGTTGGCGTTGGAGATCTGCACGAATGCGACTGCGACTATAGGGAGCAGGACTGCCAGGCCCACGGCAAGGGTGATGAGGAGCTCGAAGCTCGACTGAAGCCTAAGCCTCTTCATCAGGATACCCCGGTTCGGCCTCGCGGGCCGACGCCACCCTCTTCTCCTTCCTCTCCCTGACCAGCTTATAGAGCTTGACCTCGAGGTCGCGCAGCGTCCTCTCCAGCGTATGTCCTGTCACGGAGAGGTGGATAGCGCCCCTGCCCTCCAGCTCCATCCTCACCTTCAGCTCGTACGTGCTGCTCTTGACCTCCTTCACGTTGAGCGTAAGATACTCGACCTCCATCCCGGCGAACCTGTCGATGCGGGCGGAGAGCTGCGAGAGCGACGCAATGAGGTCGGACCTGTACCCCTCCGTTTTTGGGGTAAGCCCGGAGATGAGTATCTTCTCGGACTCGCCGCTCTTGCGCCCTGCCGCGCTTCCGAGTATGTCCCTTGCAGAGACCATCCCGACAGGCCTCGCCCCGTTGAGGACGATGATGGACGGGGCAGACCTCTCGATGAGCTGGCGGAGGGCGCTCTCCGCGCCCTCGTCTCGGCTTATCGATTCCGGATCCCTCCCGCAGATGTCCGCTACCCTTATCACCGGCGGCGCTGTCGAGAGCATGCTCCTTGACCCGGCCTCTGACCTGGCCCCATACCTGACTATGTCCCTATGCGTGAGCAGGCCGTAGAGCCTGCCCGCAGAGGTGACGACGAGCTTGTGCACGCCCTTCTCTGCCATCACCTTCTGCGCCTGTGCCATTGACGCTTCAGAGTCTATCGTTATGACAGGGCTGGACATGATGGAACGCACCTTCTCCACTGAGAGGAGGTGCATGGAGAGTATCGCCTTCAGCACAGACGCCCTCTGCACAACTCCGACTATCCTGCTTCCCCTGAGGTATGGGAGCGCAGAGCTCTCGGCCTCGTAGAAGTACGCTATGGCGTCTGAGATGGAGGTCTCCGGGCTGAGCACAGGCACCTTCTTAGCGAACTTGCCGCAGGAGAACTTGGCCTCGAGCTTGAGCGAGCCCTTCCTGGCGATGGCGCTCTGGTCGACCACGCCGGCGTACTCGCCGCCGCGCGTTATCACGACGGTGCCGAGCCTGTCCACCTCCTCGAGTATGCTGACTATCGGCACCTTCTGATCGTATGTCGCCGTCTTTGATATGAACCCCTCCGGCACCTTCTCGAACGTCTCGCGCATGCAATCGTAGAACTATAAAACTAGCACGTATTTAAACCTGATTCGGCGATGTTAGTATGCGCCGAACCGCAGCGCTGGCGCCGGTTGCCCAGAGGCACCGCAGGGGCGCGCAGGCAGGTCTGGCACGCCAGGTTCATGATAGCGCCGGGATGGCAGATTGGCTATGCGGCCGCCTGCAGAGCGGCACAGGGGGGTTCAATTCCCTCTCCCGGCTTATTACTACTGGTTAAAAGCCCTCTTTTCTCTCCGTCGACAAGGTTTTAGTGCCTTAGGATAGATATTTATGACTTTAATCAGTTAAATTGTATAGAATTTTATGAAAGTTCTCTTCATTTGTGGTGGAAATGTAGGCAGAAGCCAGATAGCAGAGGCTTTCTTTAACCATTATT
>JASHXR010000022.1 GCA_030043435.1 Microcaldota archaeon | reverse complement strand
CAGATTAGCGCATGGACGCGACAGACGTGCGGATCATCCGCGCTCTGAAATCTGACGGGAGGATGCCTGTCGTTGAGATCGGGCGCGCTGTGGGCCTCACCGAGGGCGCTGTCCGCGCGCGCATCTCCAACCTCTCCCGCGACGGCACCATAAAGCGTTTCACTGTCGAGACTAAGGACGACGTCAAGGCCGTTGTGATGGTAGCGGCCTCGAGGTCTGTCTCCACCACCAAGGTGGCAGACGCCATAAGGAGGCTCGGCATAGACAAGACCTATGAGGTCTCCGGCAACTTCGACATAATATGCTTCATAGAGTCGGAGTCCATAGACGAGGTCAACGAGAAGGTCGAGCTGATAAGGGGCATAAGCGGGGTCACTGACACCTCCACGAGCATGGTGCTGAAGTAGCCTGAGGCCTCGACTGCACGCACCCCACCGTCAGCCCCGTCTACGAAATTCGTAATACAATGTAGGATATTTACGCATAAAACACGTATATACGTCACAATGCTCTTATTACGATATTCGTAAGAATAATGCAAAGGTATAAATATGCAGGAGACGAGGTACACTATGCGTCAGGCATCTTTACCGCAGGCACTGGCATGGAGGGTCGGGCTTGCGCGGTGCTGAGCACCGGGCTAACCTGCCGAGCGCATGATTGAGGTATTACTATGAGCAGAGCACGAGGCGATGCGCGCGGCATGATGCGCGGATGCATGACCGCGATGGTGACTCCGTTCGACAGCAGACATCGCGTCGACTACCGCGCGATCCGCAGGCTCGTCGAGTTCCAGATCGGCGCATCCGTCTCTGGTCTCGTGCCGCTCGGCACGACAGGCGAGTCGCCGACCGTGAGCGACGAAGAGAGAAGGAGGATAATAGGCGCTGTCGTAGACGCGGCAGCAGGCAAGGTGCCTGTCATAGCCGGCACGGGCTCCAACTCCACAGAGAAAACCATACACTATACCCGCGAAGCGGAGCGGTTGGGCTCCGATGCGGCCCTGATAGTGGCTCCGTACTACAACAAGCCCTCGCAGGAGGGGATCTACCGCCACTTCAAGGCCGTGAGCGCGGCCTCTCGCCTCCCTGTCATAGTATACAACATAGCCGGCAGGACCGGGGTCAACATAGAGACCGCAACGCTGGCCAGGATCGCGCGCCTTGACAACGTCATAGGCGTCAAGGAGGCCTCTGGCAGCATCACCCAGATGATGGACGTGATCTCTTCAGTTCCGCCAGAATTCACCGTGCTCAGCGGCGACGACAGCTTCGCCATGCCGCTCATCTCGCTAGGCGGCTGCGGTGTGATATCCGTGGCCAGCAACCTCCTTCCTAGGAGGATGGTCGAGATGACCGATGCGGTGCTATCAGGAGAGACAGGGAAGGCGCGTCGACTCCATTACGAGCTGCTCCCTCTCTTCAAGGCCGCGTTCATAGAGCCAAATCCCGCCCCGATAAAGGCGGCCATGGCGCTCTCAGGGATGTACGTCGGAGGCGTGCGGTCTCCGCTCTGCGAGATGGAACAGCGCAACCTCGTGAGACCGAGGAAGGTGCTCTCAAGGTATCCTGAATTGGGCAAGGGTCGCGCAGGCGCGCGCCGGAGCGATAAGGTGTGATGATGAGAATCGCTATAATAGGATATGGGAAGATGGGCCGCGCAGTGGCAGAGGCAGCCAAGGCGAGATCCATAGAGATAGCGGCCATAGTGGATCCGGCAGCTCCGGATGCAACCTACAAGTACGTGACCAGGGAAGCGCTCTCAGGCGCTGATGTAGCCGTTGACTTCACGGCTCCAGGAGCGGCGCTGGCCAACATCAAGGCCGTAGCGGCACTCGGCAAGGACATCGTGGTCGGTACCACGGGCTGGTACGGCAGCCTGGATGAGGCCAGGGCGTCAGTGAAGCAGTACGGGACCGGAATGGTCTACAGCCCTAACTTCTCAATAGGCGTGAGCCTCTTCTTCAGGATAGTCAGGGACGCATCGAGGCTCATGAACTCCTTCCCGGGCTACGACCCGTACGTAATCGAGATGCACCACAGGCAGAAGACTGATGCGCCGGGCGGCACGGCCCGCAGGCTAGGCGAGATAGTGATAGGCGCCGTAGCCAGGAAGAAGAGGCTCGCATTCGACAGGATAGACGGCAGGAAGATAGACCCCGACGAGCTTCACGTGGCCAGCGTGCGCGCTGGCTACTATCCGGGCATCCATACCGTGGGCTTCGACGGCGAGGCCGACACCATAGAGCTCGTCCACACCGCGAGGTCGAGGGCGGGGTTCGCCGATGGCGCCCTCGCCGCCGCTGCGTGGGTGAGCGGGAGAAAGGGCGTCTACACTCTTGACGATATGATCTCTGAGATGGCAGGTGGAGACCAATGATAGTCATGAAGTTCGGCGGCTCATCGCTCGCAGATGCTGAGAGGATAAGGGACGCTGTGCGGATAGTGATGCTGAACAGGGCCAGGCACCCTATTGTGGTCGTCTCTGCGCTGGGCGGCGTCACAGACGCTCTACTCAAGGCGGCGAAGCTCGCCACCGAGGGCAAGGGGCGAGAGGCCGCGGCATACGTCGCTGACAGGCACAGCAGCGTCATACGGGACCTTGGGATACCCTTGACTACCGTCGACCCAGAGCTCTCCAGGCTCTCCAGCATACTCGCTGCCGTCTCGATGCTCAACGAACTCACCCCTAAGACGCTTGACGAGGTCGCGTCGCTGGGGGAGCGGATGTCGAGCAGGATAGTCGCCGCGTACATGCGCAAGGAGGGTGCAGGTGCAGCAGCCCACGACGCATACGACATCGGCATGATCACAGACTCGAGGTTCGGGAATGCGGACTGCCTTCCCGAGTCCATGCGCAGCATACGCGCAGCTCTCTCGAGGCAGGGCGAGACCATCCCAGTGGTCACCGGATACATAGGGAAGGACAGGGAAGGCAGCATAACTACGCTGGGCAGGGGCGGGAGCGACTACACCGCATCGATCCTCGGCGCCGCCATAGGCGCAGACGAGATACAGATCTGGACCGATGTCAACGGAATAATGACCGCCGATCCGAGGGTGGTGAAGGGCGCCCTCAGCATCCCCAAGGTCTCATACAGCGAGGCGTCGGAGCTCGCCTTCCTCGGCGCCAAGGTCCTTCACCCCAAGACGATACTGCCTGCCATAGAGAAGAGGATACCTGTGAGGATACTCAACACCTTCAATCCCAGCCATAAGGGCACTGTCGTGCTCAGGGAGATAGCCACAAAGCGCAGGGTAGCCTCGATAGCGTGCAAGAAGGGCATAAAGTCGATCAACATATACAACCCAAACATGTTCCTGGCGCACGGCTTCATGAAGGGCCTCTTCTCCGTCTTCGACTCGTTCGGCATCTCCATCGACATGATCGCTACGTCAAACGTGAGCGTCTCGGTGACCCTCGACGAGGACAGGGACCTGCGAGGCCTGGTGCGGGAGCTCTCCTCCCTAGCCCAGGTGGAGATACGCGAGGGCCGCGCGAAGATCTCGCTGGTCGGCAAGCAGGTGGCATTCATCCCGGGCCTGTTCGGCCGGATGTTCTCCTCGCTAGACGACATAAGGGTGGAGATGATCTCGTCCAGCGCATCCGAGACGAACCAGGGATTCGTGGTCAAGGGCGAGGATGCGGACAAGGCAGTGGCCAGGCTGCACAGGGAGTTCTTCGGCAGATAGGTTGGTTGTGGTAGAATGGAGAAGACGAAGATCGGCGTTCTGGGCGCGACCGGCATGGTCGGGCAGGCCATAGTCCAGCTTCTCTCAGGCCATCCGTGGTTCGAGCTCTCCGAGGTCGCAGCCTCGGAGAGGTCTGCCGGGCAGAGGTACGGCGAGGCGATGGCCTCGAGGTGGTCCATGGGGCCTGAGGTCCCTGATGCCGCTGCGGGACTGACGGTCAAGGAATGCACTCCCGACCTCGACTGCGACCTTGTCCTGTCCGCCCTCGACTCTTCAGTGGCAGGAGGGATAGAGGAGCGTTTTGCGAAGGCAGGGTACGCTGTCTCGTCCAACGCGAGGAACCACCGGATGGAGCCAGACGTGCCGCTCCTCATACCCGAGATAAACTCGGAGCACCTACAGCTCATAGGGGCGCAGAGGAAGAGGACCGGATGGAAGGGCTTCATAGTCACGGACCCTAACTGCTCCACCATCGCGATGTGCCTGGCCCTGGCCCCGCTCGCCGAGAGGTTCGGAATCGAGAAGGTCATGGTCACCACGATGCAGGCTCTCAGCGGCGCGGGCTACCCCGGCGTCGCCTCTACCGACGCTCTCGACAACGTCATCCCGTTCATAAGCGGCGAGGAGGAGAAGATGCAGTCCGAGCCGCTCAAGATACTCGGAAAGGTCTCGCCTGCAGGCGTCAAGGAGCCGCGCATCGAGATAAGCGCACAGTGCAACAGGGTGCCTGTACGGAATGGCCATACGGAGTGCATAAGCGTCAAGCTCTCCAAGGCCGCCTCTGAGAAGGAGGTCATAAAGGCGTTCAGGGAGTTCAGGCCACTGAAGGGCAATGGCCTTCCGTCCGCTCCAGATCCTCCACTTGTCTATCTCGATTCTGACCTGAGGCCGCAGCCGAGGCTCGACGCATGGAGCTATCGCGGGATGGCGGTCTCGATAGGCAGGCTCAGGAGATGCAGCGTGCTCGACTACAAGTTCGTCGCGCTGTCCAACAACCTGATAAGGGGCGCGGCAGGAGCGGCGCTCCTCAACGCCGAGCTCCTGAAGTCGCGCGGATATCTTGATCATTGAGGTTTTTGCATGGCAAGGACGAATGTAAACTACGAGAAGCTCTCCACAAGCTACCTGTTTGTCGACATAGCGAGGAGGAAGAAGGCGTTCGAGAAGGACCATCCAGGTGTCACGATCCTCAGCCTAGGCATAGGCGATACGACGGAGCCTATCCCGCCGTCTGTCATAGAGGGGCTCACGCTCGGGGTGAGGAACCTCTCCAACGTGGCCACATACAAGGGATACGGAGACGAGCAGGGCGACGCGAGGCTACGCGAGGCGATAGCCAGGTCGTACGCGCAGAGGGGCGTATCCATGGATGCCGATGAGGTCTTTGTCAGCGACGGAGCCAAGTCCGACTCCGCCAACATCCAATCGATCTTCGCGCAGGAGAGCGTGGTCGCCGTCCAGGACCCTGCATACCCTGTCTATGTAGACAGCAACGTCATCGCAGGCCGAACGGGAGCCGCGACCGGCACCACATACGATGGCATAGTCTACCTGCCATGCAACGAGAGGAACAACTTCTTCCCCTCCCTGCCTGCGAAGAAGGTTGACCTCATCTACCTCTGCAGCCCCAACAACCCTACCGGAGCGGTAGCGACAAAGGAACAGCTCTCCGCCTTCGTCAGGTACGCGCGCGAGAGGCGCGCCGTGATAATCTTCGACGCCGCTTACAGTGCGTTCATCTCTGACCCGGCACTCCCAAGGAGCATCTACGAGGTAGATGGCGCCAAGGAGTGCGCGATAGAGATAAACAGCTTCTCCAAGTCATCAGGGTTCACAGGCGTGCGCCTCGCCTGGAGCATAGTCCCAAAGACGCTCGCGGCAGAGGACGCAGCCGCAGGCAGGCTGCATGCCATGTGGCACAGGAGGCAGACGACGATGTTCAACGGTGCCTCTAGGATTTCGCAGGAGGGCGGACTTGCCGCGCTCTCGGAGCGCGGAATCGCCGAGAACAAGGCTGTGACAGGATACTATATGGAGAACGCCAGGCTAATCCGCGAGTGCCTCGTACGGAAGGGTCTCAGGGTCTTCGGCGGCGTGAACGCACCGTATCTTTGGGTCAAGACGCCAGGAGCCATGGGTTCGTGGGAGTTCTTCGACAAGATGCTCTCGGAGACCCACGTGGTCGTGACGCCTGGTGCAGGGATGGGCCCGTCCGGCGAGGGCTACATAAGGATCAGCGCCTTCGGGCACAGGTCCGCGATAGAGGAAGCGGTAAGGAACATAGATGCGGGGCTGGTGCTGTGACGAGGTGTGATCTGCCATGAACAGCGACTCAGACCTCTTCATCAGCCGCGATGAGATGGAGGCGGCAGCAAGGAGGTATCCCACCCCGTTCCACATCTACGACGAGAAAGGGATAAGGGGTCAGGCACAACGCCTCTCCAAGGCCTTTAGCTGGGCCGAGGGCTTTAGGAACTACTTTGCAGTGAAGGCATGCCCTAATCCATACATCCTGTCAATGCTGAGGGAGGAGGGCTGCGGCGCAGATTGCAGCTCGTTCACCGAACTCCTCATCGCAGAGCGCCTGGGCATCCCCGGAGACGAGATAATGTTCACCTCCAACGATACCCCTGCGGCTGCATTCAAGAAGGCGTATGGGCTCGGAGCCATAATAAACCTCGACGACATAACCCACATACAGTTCCTGGAGAAGGCTGTAGGCACCGTCCCAGAGACGATCTCTTTCAGGTACAATCCAGGCCCTGCGCGCCA
>JASHXR010000002.1 GCA_030043435.1 Microcaldota archaeon | reverse complement strand
AGGAAGGCCGCGTGGGCGGTGGGGCAGATGCTCCAGGAAGCGGGGTTCGTGGCCGACGGGCACCACAGGGTCGTCGGGGTGGCGATGGGCGGCATACCTCTCGCCAACGCGGTCACTGTCAACCTTGATATACCGTCGCTGTATACAAGGAAGCTCCCGGAAGGCGTCAAGAGCGACGAGGACGTGCAGAGGTACCTGCGCGCGCACGGGCAGAAGGCTCTAGTCGAGGGCGACTTCAGGCCAGGGGACAGGCTTGCCATAGTCGATGACCTGGTGACGACCTTCGGAAGCAAGGAGCTGGCGATAAGCCAGGTGATCCATGAGGCGGAGCGGCGGGGCATCAGGGACCTCACGCTGAGGGACGTGGTGGTGCTGCTCGACAGAGAAGCAGGAGGCGCGGAGCGGGCGGCGGAGTTGGGGTTCACCCTCCGCTCATTGATACCGTTTGCTTCCAAGGGCCTGGGCTGGCTGAGACAGAGCATGGCCAAGTCAGAGTACGAGGTCATCTCGGACTACATGGAGTACCCGATGGCGTACCAGGACAGGGAGACGAGGGGGCTCCTCAAGGCGTTGGCAAGGCGCGGCCAGTGACGCGGCCGCCAATCGCTCGTCGCGCGCTTCAAGCCCGCGCGCGGGAAAAAGCATATATAGATTGGCGCGGCATGCTATGTGAAGCGCGGCGTGCATGGCGGAGCACGGGTCCGGAGGAGCAGCATAGGAGGGCAGCACGCACTCGTTTTTGAGACAGAGGAGTGGTACCTGTGACGCAGGCTATGCAGTATGTGGAGAGGGTGAAGGCAGGGTATTACAACGAGGCAGCCGAGCTTGCCGACGCGCACTGCCATCTCGACCTCTTCGACAACCCTGCAGAGGTGGTGGGCGAGGCGCTCTCCCACGGAGTCAAGACGATAATAACCTCGGGCGGGAGCGTGAAGGGCAACGAGAGCACCTCGAGGATAGCGAAGTCGCTCGGCGTGTTCGGGGTCGTAGGCATAGACCCGTCATCGGCGGGCGAGGGCGAGGCAGGCGTCGAGAGGTACGTCGCGCTGATAAAGGGGAACCAGCGCCTCGTAGGCATAGGCGAGGTAGGACTCGACTCGCACGTAGAGTCGAGGTTCACTGTAGAGGCGCAGCGCGCCCTCTTCGAGAGGCAGCTAGCTGTGGCCGGCTCCCTCGGCATACCGGTAGTCGTGCACTCGCGCGGCATGATGGCCGAGGTGCTCAAGGTCCTCGAGAAGGAGAGGCCTGAGAGGGTGATGTTCCACTTCTTCGAGGGAGACCTGGAGCAGGCGAGGCGCGCCGCGAAGCTCGGGTATCTCATCTCGGTGCCACCGCGCGACTCGACGCGCATGAAAAGGATTATAAACGAGATTGACATAGGTAGTATGGTAGCGGAGACGGACGCCCCTGTGGCAGGGACGCGACCGACAGACGTAAAGGGAGTAGTAGAGACGATATCGTCGATAAAACAGATGGACTTTAGCGAGGTTGCGGCGATGATATCGGAGAACGTAAAAGCCTTCTTCCATATATGATATTCCAGTCGGGCCCGTAGCTCAGCTTGGACAGAGCAGCACCCTTCTAACAAAGGAGGAGAGGTGATGGTCGCGGGTTCAAAGTGGCCTGATGGAACGTCTGTCCATGGGCATGAAACTCCCGCCGGGCCCGGCTCTGCAGGTGATGAGAATGGGAGAGAACAAGAAGTTTGACGAGACCATCACGCAGATAAAGCAGCAGATAGACATACTGCTCAACGACAACAGCGTGCCGCGGAACGTAAAGACCGCGCTGGACGAGGCGAAGAAGGCGCTGAACGCGGGCACGGAGTACTCGGTGAGGTCGTCTACGGCGACGTACAAGATAGACGAGGTAAGCAACGACATCAACCTGCCTCCGTACGCAAGGACGGTGATCTGGAACATACTGTCCATGCTGGAGTCTGTCAAGGAGTAGGCATCTGCCCTCTCTTCACGGCGCACTCGCTGCTGCCGGTAACGATGCGAGACATGCAGCGGCAGCGCTGCACGGCGCGCGCGCATTACTGCAGCGCGCTAGTCAGCTAGGCCGCGCAGGAAGAACCGCTTTATCACCAGCCCCGGCAGGTCCATGTCCCCGTACCTCCCGAGGAAGGACTCTGCGCCCAGCGCCTTGGAGAGCGAGACCATAGCCGCCATCGTGCCTGGCGACTGCGAGGAGTAGAGCCGGTGCACCAGGGAGTGCAGCTTCATCTCAGTGCCGTATCTGGACATGAAGCGCTTCCGGTAGCTCAAGAGGCTCGTGCCAGAGGCTATGTTGCCGTAGACCGCGTCTGCGGCCATCAGCGCCGCGTTGCCACCGAACACTATGCCGCCTCCTGTGGCCGCCTTTACCTGCCCCGCCGCATCGCCGACGAGGAGTACAGACCTAGCCTCGTCGATTATGCTCCTCCTCATGCACATCGGGATCATGCTTGCGCCTGCTGAGACGGGCCTGGACCCGCATACCGCCTCTGAGACATACCTTGTCTTGAGGAACCTCCCGAACGCGGATGCTGCGCTGATAGCTGACGACGAGGAGATGCCGATGCCTACCTCGAGCACGTCAGGCGCGTTCGGGCAGAGCCATCCGAAGAGACCAGGAGAGACAGAGTTGTCGAAGAAGAGGTCGACTACGGAGCGGTCTGGGACCGCGACGTTGTACTCGGCCTTGTACGTAAGCGAGTACCTATCGATCGCGCCCATGGAGAAGTGGTTGGCTACGGACGAGACCGCGCCGTCGGCTCCGATGATTATGCTGCCTGAGGAGATCGAGTCGAGCGCCGACGTGGTCATCCTGCGCCCTGTCTCTATAGACGCGCCTGCGGAGAGCGCCTCGTCCATGCATATGCCTGAGAGGCGTTCGCGGCTGAGCACCACTGCGACTGGAGAGCTGGAGCGCACCCTCAGCACCCTGCCTCCTGCATGCAGGTTAGCTCCGTCCAGCGTATTCGTCACTGCAGGGGCGTAGCCTATGCCCAGGCCCTCGAGGCCGCGCATGGAGAGTATGCCTGACGCGTATATCCTGCTTGACGGCACGGCCTTCTGCTCGTAGACGCGGGTGCGTATGCCCTTGTCTGCCAGGGCCCTGGCCGCTATCAAGCCAGCAGTACCGGCGCCTATCACAGCGACTCTTCCCTTCAATCCCATGCACCCTGCAGACTTTGTGCGCTCCGCAGGTTACAATTGGGATTGAGAATTTAATAAGCCTTGTATCTGTTTTGCTTTTAGTACTGATGGTAGCGGTTTCGTTGCCTGGTTTCTTATGCCCGCTTGTGCCTTGCCAAGTTACTGGAACAGCTAAACAAATACTCTGCTTTATATAGCTTATCAGCTTCAATGATAGAGACAATATTGCGTAATGACAGTATAGCTTCCTGCTGACCTAGTCTCTCCAGTAACAGCGCGTGGCGTTGCATGTCGCTCATATCGGCAATACTCATCGGCTTCCTCTCAATCCTAGTTCCGGGCTTCTTCGTCTCGCTGGCGCTGCTGAGGAAGACTGAGTTCGGGCTCTTCGAGATAGCGGTGATGGGCTTCCTGCTCGGCATGATACTGGTGCCGATGGCGGTCTGGCTCGAGTCGTATCTCATACCATACGAGCATATCTTCTCGTTCTCCGCGCCGCTGTACGCGGCCAATGCCGTCGCGATAACGATAATAGGGATAGTGGC
>JASHXR010000021.1 GCA_030043435.1 Microcaldota archaeon | reverse complement strand
CTATGGGAAGACGGCTCAGCCCAGGCTGGCCGTGCTGCTTACTATCTGCTCCGTCATTGCGCCTTTGGAGAGCTGGCTCGCCGTGTACCCTGCGCTCTGCAGGCTCCTTGCGAACCTCCCTGCCTGCGACCCCACCGTATATATCTCCTTGGGCTCGCAGATGGAGATGTACTCGACCGCCTGTTTGAAGTCTGCGTGGTCGCTGAGCGCGAACTGCACATCGGTGTCGAAGGTGAAGAGCTTCGCGAAGCCTGTGGCGACAGCCGTGAAGACCCTCCTCCGCGCCTCCCTCTCCACCTCCAGCTTCGTCTCCTTGAGCCTCGAGGCGTTGACTATGCCGACGAAGTTGCCCCCTCCTCCGCCCTGAGCCAAGCGATCGGCCACCTCGTAATCCAGCCTTACGTTGTGGGACTCGTAGACCCGGTTTATCCTTGCGATGGCCTCGTCTACCACAGGCGCGATCCCTGCCTCGTTCAGTATGCGTATGAGCTCCTGCGCCTTGCCCATCGAGTATGCCCCGAAGAGGACTATCCCTCTCTCCGCCTTCTGCGCGGAGTAGCACTGTATGGCCGAAATGACCTCGCTCCTGTCGTCGAAGGTGACGGACTGGTATGGATACGTAGAATCTATTATGAGCACGTCTGCCCTCCTGACCTCTATCTCCTCTGCGGCATAGGACCTCTGCATCTGGTAGTCGCCGGTATAGACGACCGAGCGTCCGTTGGCGTCAGAGTCTATGTAGAGCTGCCTGGAGCCGAGCATGTGGCCTGCGCTGAGCAGCACCGCACCGCACGGCACCGCTGCGTTCTCGAAGCGCCTGCCCCGCGCCGCGACCAGCTCCCTGGTTATCTCGCTCGCGAACGCGCCCTTCCCCCTCCTTATGCCGGAGAGGTGGTCAGTGTGCGCATGGGAGACGAAGTTGAGGTCCGTGCCTGCCTCGTCCCTGTCGAGTCCTATGCTGTGCCCTCCTACATGCACCGCCATCATGTCGCCATTCCTCGAATTCGATATTGGGCTTTATATAGCTGACTGGCTGAAATCACTATTGTCATATCAGGTCTAACCATGGTCGAGAAGGTGATAATAATCGGCGGTGGCCCTGCCGGCCTCTCCGCTGCCATCTACACCGCGAGGGAGGGCTTCCAGCCCCTCGTAATATCCGGATTCGAGGCCGGCGGGCAGCTCCTGCTCACCACCATGGTGGAGAACATACCTGGCTTCCCTGACGGGGTCATGGGACCAGACTACATAGCCATGATGAGGAGGCAGGCCGAGAGGTTCGGCGCGCGGTTCATAGACAGCAACGCCGACGCCGTAGACCTGAAGCAGAGGCCGTTCGCCATAAAGGTAGAGGGGAAGGCGTACAATGCTGATGCACTCATAATAGCCACGGGTGCCAACGCGAAGTGGCTCGGCATAGAGTCCGAGCAGAGGTTCATGGGCAGGGGCGTCTCGAGCTGCGGTACGTGCGATGGTCCTTTCTTCAAAGGCAAGGACGTGATAGTCGTAGGCGGCGGAGACACCGCGATGGAGGACTCGCTCTTCCTCACCCGGTTCGCGAGGAGCGTTACAATAGTGCACAGGAGGGACGCGCTCAGGGCGTCGAGGATAATGGCCGAGAGGGCGGTCTCCAACCCCAAGATAAAGGTCATGTTCAACTCCGCCATAGAGGAGATAACCGGGGATGCGCGCGTCACCGGCGTCAGGATAAGGGACCTCGCCACAGGCAAGACCGCCGAGATGCCCATCGACGGCGTCTTCATCGCCATAGGCCATGCGCCTAACACGCAGCTCTTCAAGGGCCAGCTCCCCCTGGACGAGAACGGCTACCTCGTCACCAGCGACGAGGTCCTCACTGGCATAGACGGAGTATACGTCGCAGGAGATGTCTCCGACCACTACTACAGGCAGGCCGCGACGGCTGCGGGCAGCGGCGTAAAGGCCGCGCTCCGCGTGCGCGAGTACTTCCAAAACAAGGGCAGCTAGATAGGATTGCATGGACAGCAAAAGGGAGAAACGACCCCACATCTCAGTCGTGATACCCACCCTCAACGAGGCCGCAAACGTGGGCATGGCGCTCTCAGGAGTGAGAAGGCAGCTCAGCGGCCAGAGCTACGAGATAATAGTCGTAGACGGCGGCTCCTACGACGCTACCGTCGCCATCGCGAAAAGGCAGGGGGCGATACTCCTCAGCGAGGGTGGCGGGAAGGGCGCTGCGCTTATCAAGGGCCTCATGGCCGCGAGAGGCGACGTCATCATCTCCATGGACGCCGACCTCTCCCACAGGCCCGACGAGATGAGGCTCCTTGTCGACGGTATAGAGATAGGCTACGACCTCTGCATGGGCTCCCGCTTCATAGCGGGCGGAGGCACCGACGACATGCCGCTTATCCGCGTCATAGGCAACAGGTTCTTCGTCTGGCTGGTCAACGCGCTCTTCGGCTCTAACTACAGCGACCTCTGCTATGGCTACAGGTCCTTCAGGCGCAGCGCGCTTCGCAGGCTGAAGCTGGAGCAGCGCGGCTTCGGCATAGAGACAGAGATAAGCATAAAGGCGATCAAGGCCGGGCTGAGGGTCATGGAGGTGCCGTCCAGGGAGAAGGCGAGGAACGCAGGAGAGGCAAAGCTGCGCACCTTCAACGACGGCTACGTGATACTCAAGACGATAATCGTCAATATGGGCGCGTAATGCACGGCGCAGCGCCTCATGGCCTGAGGAAGAGGTAGGCGAGCACCTTCGCGTCCTCTACTATGTCGTTTATCCTGGCATACTCGTTCGGCTGGTGGTCGAGGGGCTCCTCGGTCATCCACGCGACAGACTGCATGCCCGCCTTCCTGGGAAACGCTGCGCATGTCCCTCCGCCTATGCCTACTGCCTTTGCCTCTACTCCGCGGACGTCCTTGAGCGCCGCACCAAGGAGCCTTACCAGCTCTGAGTCAGATGGCGTTATCGGCGCAGGGTCCTCCCTGTTCACGACCTCGATCTCCACGCCCACCGGTTTGAACTCCTCCATAGCAGCCACTTCTTTCATATCCGCGAGAACGTCATCGAGCTTGTACCGTGGAAGCACCCTGCAGTCCACGTACGCTATTTCCCTGCCCGGTATTATGTTTATGCTGTCCACGTTCTTCTCATGCTTCGTCATCTCGAACGTAGAGTAATCGGGGCTGAAGAGGCCATCCCTCGCGGTATACTTCCTGTGCAGCCTCTCATCGACCAGGCCGAGGAGCCTTATCATGTACCTGAACGCATTGGCGCCGTTCGCAGGCGTCGACGCGTGCGCCTGCTTCCCGATCACGGTTATCTTGACCCAGAGCATCCCCTTCTCGCCCACCTCTATGGAGCTGCCGTCTGGGGCGCCATGGTCCGGCACCACGAACATGTCGTCGCTGCCGAAGATGCCTTCCTTCATCAGCATCTGCATCCCGTACCTGCTGCCTACTTCCTCGTCTGCTGCGAGGACGAGTCCGAAGCAGTATCCCTGCGCCGAGCCCGTCTCCTTCAGCACCCTGAGCGCGTACATGGACGAGATGACGGCCTGGCCGTCGTCATTGGTGCCCCTTCCGTACACCCTGCCCTCCTCGACCCGCGCCTTGTACGGGTCGCTCTTCCAGAGCGAGAGGTCGCCCTCGGCAACTGTGTCTATATGCGCGACTATCCAGATAACCTTGCCTCCGCCCAGCCTCGCGACGAGGCTCGGCCTCTCGACGCCAGACTCGTCGCGGTATGAGTATCTCTTGACGTCAAAACCCCACCGTCTCAGCAGGCCCTCGAGGAACTCTGCGCGTGCTCCCTCGCCCTTCCCGCCGCTCCCCGGAGAGATCGCCTTTATGCTGACCATCTCAGAGAGCGTCGCTACCATCTCCTCCCTATAGCCGTCTATCGCGTCTGAGACCTTGGTGAAGCCACTTTTCATGTGCTCGTCCCGATGCCTTGCTTACAGGCACAACTGCTGACAGCTTCTCCAATCGCATATATATACGCATGTTACAAATCGCGGGTAAATAGGCAGGGCCAGTACCATATACATTAAAATGTTAAAATGGAGACTGTAATTGTAAAAGGTGGGCGGAATGGCCAGGCGGATACAAGAGCAAAGGGCAAAGAGCATAACTCTAAGGATACCACAAAACCTAGACGAAAAGGCTGTCAAAGCCGAGATAGAGAAGATGATGGAGATGGCCTTCGGCTGCGTCAAGATAGATACGGTACGGGAAAGGATGGGCATAAAGAAACTTAAGATGAACGTATACAGAAAGGGAGACGAGTCCGCTTTAGAACGTCTAAGGAAAGCTGAAAAAATGCGGGCTTCGATGGCATGATTCTAGATACTAACGCAGTGATAAGCAAAGTCAAGAGGAAGGAGCGAATTCTCGAAAGCATAACAAGTATAACACCGGTGGCGTATCTGTCGATTCTAGAATATCAATGGTTTTCCGGGGATACGCCCGTTCAAACGCTGGTTTTTAAATTATACTACTTGTAGTATAAGCATGGAGAAGGGAGGGAAGCCAGCAGGCAAGGATGCGGAGGAGGACGAGGATGGAGAGGCGCAGCAGCGCCGTGCGAGCGCGCCTGCCACTGTCAACATCGCCGAGCCCCTCTTCTTCTGGATCGTAGTGCTCGTGCTCGCCCTCTTCGCAAGGGTCGTGATAGCAGACACTAGCGCGTTTGTGCACGGCACCACCGCGTACGCGATACTGAACGGCGCGTCCAACTTCTTCCTCTTCAGCTCAGGCTCGCTCATACTGCCGCTCATAATCGGCGCGGTGATAGGCACAGAGGTCGGCGTCAAGGCGGCATCGCTCAAGAAGGCGCTGAAGGC
>JASHXR010000020.1 GCA_030043435.1 Microcaldota archaeon | reverse complement strand
ACAAAGGCAACTTCAGAAAGGAGCCTAAGATATACCTGCGCATGCCCTTCAGATATGCGCTTAACGAGATGATGGGAAAGAAGGCCGATGTAGGCGCGCTGAGGGAGGAGTTCTTTGCAAATCACGTCGATACGAAGTACTACTTCAAGACGAAACGTGGGGAGAAGACCCCTGACTTCATGGTCGGGGATAAGAGGATAGAAGTAGGCGGGAAGGATAGGTCCTCTGCAGACGCAGATTTCCTTGCAGCAGACGGTGCAGTCGCAGACCAAAAGAGGATTGCCCTCTTCCTCTTCGGCTTCCTTTATTGAGTAGCCCTCTTTATGCCTCCATTCTCCTTCTGGATCCGAGGATTTATTGTCTTCCGCGGGTTGGGGGGACGCAGCTGCCGGGGAGGCATAAAAAAGCTTATAAGGCGGCTAAGCCCATATCAGATTCGGATTTGATGAGGAAGCTCTATGAGCCCAAAGCAAGGCCGATGTCCGTCGCTTTATTCATGTCTGGCTCAGGGACAGATGCGGTAAGCGTACTTGAGGCGGAGCGCACACTCAGGAAAGGGGCAGGGGCGCCGTTCGCTGTAACTGCCATCTGCACGGATAACACTGCGTCAAACGCGGCCGAGGTGGGCAGGAGGTTCGGGGTAGCCGTCTTCACCCATGACCTTGAGGCGTTCTGCAAGGAGCTGGGCACGGTAAGGAGGGACAGGTCCGTGAGGCCCGCTTACTTTACAATGGTAATGGATGATCTTAAGGCCCATGGGGTGGAGCCCGACCTTATAGTCTTGGCAGGCTATATGGTCCTCGCGGCTCCCCCTCTCCTGGGCGACCTGGCTGTCAATGTCCATCCTGCGGACCTCTCCATAAGGGACTCTGACGGAAAGGCGGTGTATACCGGCGCTAATGCGGTAAGGGACGCGCTCTTGGACGGCCGGGACGAGATACGGGCCTCGACGCACATGGTGACTGAGGAGATGGACCAGGGCCATGTCCTGATGGTGTCGGCGCCTGTCAAGGTGGAGCTGCCCCAAGGCTTCGACAGGAACGACAGCGACATGGTCAGAGAGGTATCGGAAGAGCATAAGGAGAGTCTGAAGCGCATCGGGGACTGGGTGATCCTGCCAAAGACGGTGACGGCCATGGCGGCGGGCAGCTTTGCGCTGGATGGCGACGGAGTCATGTGCTATCGCGGCGCGCAGATACCGCGCGGGTATGACTTCTCGATAGGTGCGCCAAGATAGCGCCTCTCCTCAGGGTCAGGTTATGCGCATGTGTCCATCGCAGCCGCACTTGTTGAGATCCATGTTGTAATCAAGTTGCTGTCCGGATAAGCTTTATATACCTTTAGTAACTAAAGGGGTTTAGTAACTAAATGGGTTTAGTAACTAAATGTGGCTGTAGGCGAACACCAATAAGATGTGATGGATATGGCGCTATTTGATACTGCACCAAAATCTGACCCTAGGTTCCTGTATGGGAGGGGCAAGGAGCTGAAGGCGCTCTCCGATTATATCAAGGAGAAGGAGTGGGTGATTCTGCTCGGTCCGCGAAGAATAGGGAAGACCTCACTTGCCGAGTGCGCGATAAACAAGCTGGGCCTTAACGGCATCGTGCTCGATTCCAGGACAACGAATGAATTTGAGCGCGGCCTCGTATCTGCACTTGCAAGGCCGGATAGCTCGATACACATCGGCGCAAACGCAAAGATACCCAATACGCCGATCGGGGTAGAGGTAGACTATACAAGGGGCTCCAAACCGCAGGGTCTCGAGACGCTTTTAAACAGGGCGAAAAGGACGGTAGTGCTGTTGGACGAGGTCCAGTGGTTCGGAAACCCTAGGAGAGTCGACATGCTTCTAGCCCATATCTACGACTACTACCATGACAAGTTCACTTTTATAATCACAGGGTCTGCAGTGGGGGTCGCGAGGACCATAGTCGACCCTGGACCCAGAAGTGCCATTTACGGAAGGGCTATCCGGAAGATGGAGATAGCGAAATGGGCGCCGCAGATAAGCATAGACTTTATAAGAGAAGGCTGCAGGGAGAAGGGCTTGCCTTACACTGATGAGCTCGCCTTTGAGGTGGAGAAGAGGCTGGATGGCATACCTGGCTGGTTGACCTTATTCGGATTTAATTACTCCCAGGCGAAGGTCTCTGGAAATGCCTTGAAACGGACAGCAGGGGAAGCTTTCAAGATAATAGCAGGAGAATTGGAAAACCTTGAAAAGCACAGTATAGGATCCGAGAGGCAGTTCGCGGTTTTGGAGGCCCTGACAAAGGGGCAGCAGAGGTTCAACGAGCTGCGCGAAGAAACAGGCTTTAATGACGTGACTCTGTCGAATCATCTGGATACCTTAGAGAGGCTGGGCTATATAGCAAAGGACAAGGACAGGTCATATGCCATAAGCGACCCGTTGCTCGAGGCTTATATTAGGGAGAGACATGGAGCCCCTAAGCCATGAACGTCAGGGATTCGGCTGGCTTTAAGCGGGAAGCGGCCGTGACACTGACTGTAGGAAGGCATACTGGTGGTTATACGAAATACAAAACTATACCAGGGTTAATTCACGTGCATGGGCCTTGTTGATGAGGTTTGGCTCTCCGAAAAGGTAATGTAATGGAAAAGAATGGAAAGCGCTTTGGAGTCAGCAGGTTTAAGGTTGGGAGCCATGCGTGCATCGTAGTCTATGAGATACGCGTGGGAGATGCGCTCCCATACATAAAACACGGGGCTATGAAGGCCTCAAAGCTCCTAACCACTGAGAATGACATAATAGTCACTGTCTCATATTCAGATGACAATTTCGTCAAACGGAAGATGGATGGTGTTAACGGCTTCACGTCCAATGGATATGCATTATGGTTGGGCATAAATACGGGCTCGCCAGACTGGAGGGAGTCGGTAGAGGGCACAGTTATACACGAGTTTAACCATGCGATAAGATTTCAAAGGACAAGAAAGACAAGAAACCTGAACTTGGCCGATAGGCTTGCCCTTGAGGGCCTGGCGCAATGTTTTGCCGAGGAACTTACCGGTGTCACAAGACCATGGTCAGATGCCATCTCTGAAGCAGAGGCGAAGAGAGTATGGGACAAGATTAAGGGAAAGCTGGATGTTAAAAGCAGAGACCTATCTTTCCGCATCTTCCTCAATAATGACGACAAGGAATTTCCCCACTGGTCAGGATATACAATCTCATATCTTATAATCAAGAAGAGACTCAAGGAGCTTAAAGGAAAGGACTGGAACGAAGTGATTGGGAAGAGTTCAAAGGCCCTAATGAAAGGTAGCCCTCAGATATCTTAAACGCCTTACGTTGGTGAATCGATCTATGCGCGTAGGTCTCATCTGCTCGGTCAATGACACGGCCTCGTCGAACATGGCAGAGTGGATGATAAAGGAGTATGACTTCGAGGAGAGAAGCGGTAATACGGAGATAGACAGAGACAGGGAGGAGGGCAGGGGGAGGGGCGACGAGGAGGGGCCAGGCAGAGTCGCACCGGTCCGCTACGTGGCCGACGGGATAGACTTATACATGACGCAGGAGGAGCTGGTGCGGTACCGCGACGCGGACTCGCTCGGATTGGATCTTGCGATCTTCCTGTCCAAGCACCAGAGCGCCTCTGGCACCCCTGCGCTCACGGCCCATCCGGTGGGCAACTGGGGAGCTGAGAACAGATTCGGCGGAGAGCCTAGGGCGCTCTCCGTTGCCGCGCCTGTGCCGATGCTCTCCGCGCTGAGGCACCTGGACTCTGCCGAGGCTGGGATAGAGAAGACGTACGAGGCCACGCACCACGGTCCGCTTCTCAAGACACCCTCGATGTTCATGGAGTCCGGAGGCAACGCCGACACCATCGCTGACAAGGCGATTGCGCAGATGGTAGGCAGGGCCGCGATGGAGACCGCGCTGGAGGCGAGGTCTGGCGGGATAGAGTACGGGAAGGTGGCCATAGGCATAGGCTGCGGCCACTACCCCTCCAGGTTCACTAGGCTGGCGCTCAGGAAGGGATATGCGTTCTCGCACATGATGCCGAGGCATGCGCTGCACAACCCGGATGGAAGCACGAATCTGGCGATGCTTGGCCAGGCAGTCGAGATGACAGAGGGGGAGGTCGAAGCGGCAGTGGTAGAGTGGAAGGACATAGACCCTGGCATGAAGGCGCAACTGCTCTCCGCGCTGGAGGAGCTCGGCCTTGACCACGAGAGCGTATGAGGAGGCCTTTCCAGCCGCATGGTACTGCGACAGCAACCCTTTTATCTCCTTCTGGAGCATATCTAACCGGTAGGATGAGGGTCGCGATAGTCATACCACAGCGCGGTTTCAAGGACGAGTCGCTCAGCGCGGTATCCGCGATGCTCTCCAAGTGGCATGTCGAGGCGGTGGTGGCGAGCTACTCGTCAGGGGACGTCACCGGGTACCACGGCGCTGTCGTCAGGCCTGACGTCAATGCAGCCCTGGTGAAGGCTGCAGACTTCGACGCGCTGGTCCTGATAGACGGGCCCGGGGTGGACCAGTGCGCGCTCTACGACTTCAGGCCTCTCCTCGACACGGTGCGCATGTTCCAGATGTCCAGGAAGCTCGTCGCAGGCATAGGGAACGCGGTCAAGATAATAGCGCGCGCGAATGTCATCGCCAATACCAAGATAGCAGCGCCGAGGGACGTGGAGGCGAAGAGGCTTGCGACGCTCTACAAGGGCGTGCTTACGGCAAACCACCTGGAGTTCGACAAGGGCATACTCACCCTGAACGACCCGGAGAAGGCTGAGGAGTTCGCATCAAGGCTCATCGAGCGCCTCGGAGTGAAGTAGGCAGCACAAGGTAATTTGAGGTCTTTGCCGAAAGGTCGCATTACACGCTTCATTAGTTCTTGGCGCCATAAATAGATATATTTATATCTCTATTTGATATAGATATAACTATGAAACAGATACAGACGCAGATAATGCACTCGCCGACGCTGGACACTGTACTGATGGTGGAGCACGTGTTGCAGGACGCGAAGGAGGTTGTCAGGATAGCCGAGCTTAAGCGCAGGCTGCCGCGCAAGGTGATGCACCAGACTCTTTTGACGATACTTGATTACCTGCAGGCGAGCGGCAAGATACTCATCACTACAAAGGGCGTTGTCTGGACTTACACTCCTGAGGACGCCATGGCAAAGTTGAAGAATAGAGGCCTGCAGCTATGACGACTTCCAAAACTATAAAGGTAATCCTTAAGGACCAGGCAAGGGAGGAGTACGAGGCGCTGTCTAAGATTGTTGGGGAGCAGAAGCAGAAAGGCAAGACAAACTCGGAAGAACTGCGGCTCCTGAGATCTATAGACAGGAAGGTAGCGATATTGAAGTACAATCCAGCGTACGGACAGAATATCCCGAAGACGCTCATCCCAAAAGTACTTGATGTAGATAATCTTTTCAGGGTAGAACTGACACACTACTGGAGGATGCTCTACACCATCAGGACAAATGAAGTTGAGATTGTGAGTTTTGTTTTATACATACTCGACCATCCAACTTACGACAAGCTCCTTGGATATAGAGGCAGGTAATGCTTGAAGGGGTCACAAGCGTGCTTGTCAAGCTTGAAGCAGGAGATGCAGAACATCGTCTGCATTTTCGCAGCGTCGTCATCTAGCACTAATGACTTTTCCATCTCTGCAACATCATGCCTAATACTGGGTCTTCGATGCGTTGCGATTTGCCGGCTGACCCCTCTGTTGCACAGGCGTCGCGACTATCCCTCTCGGCGTGATCTCGAACTGCAGCTCTACGTTCTTGTACTGCGAGAACCTCAGCTTCGCGATTGCGAGCGTATAGCCATTGCGCCCGCCATGGCCGTCGTACTTCCTGACCCTTATGATGTTGTCGAACATAGCCTCGTCGAAGAGGCCGGGCACCTTCGTCTCAGCATGGGACACGGCCTCGCTTATGATTATTGACGCCACGTTCTTCTGGCGCAGGTACTCCGTTATGAGCGCTACGGCCTTGGTGAACGCCCTGTCGTCGTTGAGGTTGGCGCGTATCATGCCCAGCGAGTCTATGACCATGAGCTTTGCGCTGTTCGCCGCGATCGCGTTCTCGAGGATCACGAGGAACCGCTCTATGACGTCGCTTGACTTTATGGCCATTATTATGTTCCTCTCGAGTATGAAGAGTCTGTTGCTCTGTACGATGGCGTCTGAGTCGGGGAGCCCAGGGAAGGCCGATGTCATGTTCCTGATCAGCAGGTCCTTTGACTCATCTATGGACAGGTAGACTACCGGTATGCCTGAGGATGCGTTCGCATACGAGGCGTTGAGGGACAGGAGCGTCTTTGCCGTGCCGGTCTCGCCTATTAGGAGGGTCTGGCTGCCCTCGGTAAGGCCGCCGGAGAGCGCCTCGTCTAGACTGACAATCCCGGTGTGTATCCTGGCCGCCGCCCCCTTCTCCTCCGGCATCTACCCCGCCCAATATCTTCTTGCCCATCGGCCTTAAAAAGCTTTCCCTAACGCAAAGAGCCAACGAATATAAACGCATGTCACGGATATGCCTCGTCTGCGAATGCCCCGCACCTACGGTTCCCTTGTCAGTAGCGCAGAATAGATACTAAGACTTGGAGAGGATGAGGGAGATATAAAGAGAGTTGCTACTAAGAGGCTAATTCTAGTAAGGACACATGCATAGCATGAACTCAAATGATGTAATAAAACGCTTTCCAGGGATCCTTTTCATCATTCAAGATTAAATCAAAATGAATGGCGTTGAGTAGTTTCGGTCTTGGATTTATACCTACTCTGATAGTTGCAGCTTTGGCTATTGGTACATCATCATCACTATCGAAAAAGCAGATGAACTTCAAGTCCCTTTTATTCATACTAAATTGTTTTAGCATGTGCATCTTCATCGACTGTGCATCACGAATAGTGTATGGTGTGACTCCCGTAAATATACTCATCGAATCGCGTACTTGAAATCCGTATTCTATTGCAAATGCTCCTTCAAAACCAAATTGTCTTTTAGCTGCTTCTGCAATAAAGTCAGAGGTTAGAGACATAAGGTATGTCTTTAGGTGATATTTGTCCTGTAATTTCTTTACAGCAAGTTTGGCATAAGGGTATGTGCGTGATACTAGCTCGTTAGTGACTTCTTGAAATTCACCCTTATTTTCTCCTTCTAGAAGTTTAAGGAAATTAAGATATGCATCTTCAAAAGTACCTTTCCTGTACATGTCTGCAATATTTGCAAGTTTTGCAAGCTTTTCTTTGTATATATGATTATCCGAATGCCTTGTAAAGACTTCTTTAGTCAAATCGAATAGGAATAAGCGTGGATACAATGTGCCATCGAAATCAAAAACTGCATAATCTACAGCACTTAGAGCCTCTGAGAAATTTATGCGAATCTACCCATGATATTTGGAAATAAGTCTACAGAAAATTCTTACCAGGATATTGCTTTGATACCCTTATCATTTCGCGTAAAACTTCGAATCCTCCCTGATGTTCTAGTCTGTTTCCTACATGTATTGCATCTGCACCTGCTGCAAACATTTCTTTTGCATGCTCTGGAGTGTTTATTCCGCTTGTTGGTATAATAAACAATTGAGAGTGATTTGATAACTTTTCTATATGATTGATAGGAGGGGGGTTGGCGCTTCCAGAGCCTCCTGCCATGATATAAAAGCGAATACCGAGATACTGGGCAGCCTTGGCAACAGC
>JASHXR010000019.1 GCA_030043435.1 Microcaldota archaeon | reverse complement strand
GCCTGGAACAGTAAATCCAGTCAGACCACCAGCGCCTATATGGCCATATAATATCCTACTGGCCAGCCCTTGAGCCCAATATTTATATATGTATACGTATACATATATTTAGAGCTGTTTCACATGGTAAGAATGATATCAGTATCAGATGAGGTCTACGAAATGCTTACAAAGCGTAAGGGCAACTTCTCTTATTCAGAGGTTATCAAGAACTCGCTTGAGGAGGGTAAGGGAGACATTTCGAAGTTTTTTGGAATCTTGAGCGATAAGAAGAGAGCGAGAGAATGGAAAAGGGAAGTACAAGAGGGCAGGGAGGGAGGATGGCCTGAAGAGAGGTGAATTCATCACTATTCTGGATACGGCTGTGCTGATTGACTTGATGTATGGAGATGATGACATTAAGGCAGCGCTTGGCAAAATAGCAAGCAACAGCCTCGCAGCAACGACAATAATTACACGATACGAATTATTGAAGGGTGCGAGGAAGGCGGAGGAGGAAGAAGCGGTTGTTAGAATGTTGGAGAACATAAAGGTATATCAACTTGATGACGAGACTGTGAAAGCCTCAGCTCTAATCTTCAAAGAGTTGAAAAAGACCGGCAACCCCATCCCGGAGGCAGATATACTAATAGCAGGAGTGGCGATTGCAAAAGGTGAACCCCTCGTGTCAAGGGATGACCACTTCAATAAAGTGCCCGGGCTGAAGGTTCTCTTGGTTTGATGCAGCAAGCTTAGCATAGGCAGTTTAGTCAGACTCCAAGCGCATATAGGTTATATAGGATTTATAGACAAGCAGGTGAGCTGCATATGAAGCTCGATGAAGATGGCAGTGAACTTAGCCTTGCTGATCTGTTTCTAGTTGCCATGGCAAAAGCCAATGGGGAGAGTTTCTGGACTCAGGATTCTGGTTTCGTAGGAACGTACGATAAAATAGCCATATTGGAGAGATAGTTTCAGAGGGCCTAAGCCGGGAGTCGAACCCGGTCCAAGGGATCCACAGTCCCCTATGCAAGCCGTTACACCACTAAGGCCATTGGATACTATACATTCCAAGCCAATCTTTATTATATTATGTAATTCTATAGATAAGACGAGAAGGCGCGACAAGTCGTTATCGGCATGCATGAAGATGGCGATATAAAGCGGAGTGTAATACAGCTGCACGTATACTATCTTGTTTAGACTCCTGGTTGTATCCAGTGATACATTGGCGTTCTAATGCTAAGCCTTCCAATACTAGCTGCAATTGCGAGCACCGCCCTGTGGGTGGTGTGGGGCTCGCTGTCAAAGCGCATCGCCACGACCATAGCAAGCACCATTGTCGTCGTGATGATGATGGGAATAGGCGCCATACCGATGATAATCGCAGTGCTTGCGTTGGGCGTCTACTCGATACCGGCGTCATCCGTGATACTGGCGTGCCTCGCAGGCGTGTTGGCTACCATCGGCTTCTTCCTCACCTTAAGGGCCCTGCGCACTGAGCAGCTCACAAACTCCACCTCATTCGGGGAGCTGCAGCCCGCGATACTCGTGCTCTTCGGCCTCTTCGCGCTCGGGGAGACGATAACGACGGCGCACGCGTTAAGCATGATCGTCATATTCATAGGCGCGTTCCTGATCATAAGGACGCAGGGCGTCAGGATAAACAAGCGATTGGTACCTGCGGCCCTCTCCGTGGTGGCGTGGACGATCTATTGGATAGTGATAACGTACTCTGTCACTTGGGCCGGCACGTTCGCGCTGCCGGTGGCCATCTCCAGGATAACCGGAGCGGTGCTGGCCGGGCTCTACCTATTCCTCTACAGGGCTGAGACCAGGGAGAAACTGGATTCATCCAAGAGGACGAGGAAGGGCAGGCTGCTGCTCTACTCCGCGCTTGCCCTGGTCATCGTGGCGGCACTCGCGGACGGGACCGGGGATACGGCCTTCGCGTTTGCCCTTGGCGCAGGCACCGTGGCGGTAAGCGGCGCGATAACTGCGCTCTCCCCCATGTTTATCTCCATCATCGGGTTCCTGCTGTATAAGGACAGGCTGACAGGCCTTCAGTTCGTAGGCCTTGCCGTGATGATAGTGGGAGCTGTGGCGCTGAGCCTGCTCTGACAGCGGAGCGACAACGCAAAGGCTATATAACGTGATGGCTAAGTATAGGTGCATGGCGGAGTAGCTCAGCCTGGTTAGAGCGCTAGACTCATAGGCACTGCTTTATGAGTGATGAGCTTCGGCGATGACTGCTAAGAAATCTAGAGGTCGGGTGTTCAAATCTCCCCTCCGCCAAGCGTTAGTTTAGCAGGGCATTGACCTGGTCCTTTACAATCTTGCTGTAGTGTTTCAGATACTCCCTCGTCTTTCTCCTGTCCACCCTCTTTGCTATTGATGCATGGATTCCGATAATGTATGTTGATGACATTTCAAGAAGGCTAACGGACTGAATGCATCATGGGGAGATGGAAGATATGGGCGAAGAGCCAGCGGATGCGTATCATATGCTCCACGGCTGCTTGCTGCCCTTGGTCTCAAGCTCCTTCTCGACTTCCCTGATCTGACCGAGCACATACGCTGCCCATTCCTCCTTGTCCGGAGAGAACTGGTGCACGTAGGCCATTATCGCCTCGACGCTGCCGATGACCCACAGGCATTCCTGGACGCCGGTCTGCGCTATGCATGAAGTCTCAACCGCGTACAGGGGCGTCTTCGCGAAGTATTGGAGGGCGCCTGCGAAGATGCCGCCGAGCATGAAGTCTACGGGCTCGGCGCTAGGCCGCACCAACCTGATGTCGTCTGCCATGGTCGACCTGCCGGTCATGACCATGAAGCCGTTCTTGTCATCTACTTTCACTGTCCTGTACGTCCCGTAGCCGAACGTGTTGAGTATCTCGATGCCCAGCCTGACGACAGCAGTGACGCTTTTCATAAACGGCATGCCGTGCTGCTGCACCCATGTATACCCTTCCTTCTTGCCTGCGATGAACATCAGCATGGGGTACTTGGGGCCGAGCTCTTTGCCCACCAGGTACTCGTTGGTAAAGTAGGCTGAGAATACGAAGATGAGCCTCTCCTTGCCGAACCACACCTGCCCGTCCTTGAACTGCATGTACTTTTCCGCTACGTATCTCTTGATCAGGTCAAACATCGTACCATTGCTCTTAGGTCATTGCTCAATCGCCTCGACCTTGATCCCGTTCTTAGTGAGCGTTATGGGCTGTTCGTCAAGCGTGTGGTTGGTGTGGCGCATCTTCTCTATCACCAGGCTCCTCGGAGTCCGCGTCCCAAGGTTAGACCTCCTGAGCTCTATCTTCCCGTCGGATATGTATTTGAGCACCTGCTCCGGCACGTAGAGGTCGCCGGTGTTTGACTCATCTCCGGATTCGGCAAGCAGCAGGACGGTGCACCCCTTCTTCCTAAGCTCTCCGGCAAGGTAGAAGAGCATAACCCTGATATCCCCTGGAGAAGGCGCGATAAAGGCCATTGTGGTGCCGCCCTCAAACCGCTGCATGGTCCTGGACGAGTACAGCGCCACGGTAGTGACGGTATCCAGCACCAGCCTATCCGGGTGGTCCAGCATGCTTATTATCCTCTTCGCAAGGGCCTCGGCGTCGCCCACAGGAGAGTTCATGTCGCTGCCTTCTACGATCTCTTTTATGTCTATGTTCTTGAAGTCTATGCGCGCAAACTCGCTGCTCAGGCCGAGGTCGCTTGCCAGGCTCCGGTAGCTCTCCACGGGCTCCTCGAATGAGATGTACATCGCCTTCTCGCCTTTGCTGATCCCTTTCGCAGCGAATTGGATTGCGAAGGTCGACTTGAACGTCCCCTCGCTTCCCGCGATCTCTATGAGCGAGCCTTTCACGAACCCTCCTCCGATAAGCTTGTCCAGCCCTTCTATCCCGCTCTCTATCCTCTCAGTAGCAGCCATAGCAATACCCAATCATCATGGTACATAGGCGTTTTTAACGCTTTCCGTGATGCAGAGCGGCATGCCGGCTTACGGCACCGCCCTGAAACGCTTCATGAAGCGCTTCTCTTCATGTGCCCTTGTTTGCGGGATTATGCAGGGCCGATTACGCTCATGGTGCTTGATCCCTTTGCCGTGCTTAAACCCTGATTCAGGACATACACGTATCCGTTGGCGGGATCGTAGGTGGCCGAGATAGGATTGCTTCCTACCATGATCGTACCGATCACAGAGGTACCTGAGACTACAGAGACGTTGTCGGAGAGTTCGTTTAGCATATACAGATATCCGTTGCCTGGATCGTAGGCGTCGTAGATCACGTAGGCCGGGTTGTTTCCTAACGTGACGTTGCCGACCAGAGAGGTACCTGAGATCACTGAGACGCTGTCTGATCCGTGATTCAAGACATACACGTATCCGTTGGCGGGATCGTAGGTGGCCGAGTACGGGTCGCTTCCGGCTGCGATAGTGCCCGCCACTGAGGTGCCGGAGATTACGGAGACGCTGTCGGAGAATTCGTTAGGGACATACAGATACCCGTTGGAAGGGTCGTAGGCAGCCGAGGACGGGCCGTTTCCTACCCTGATCGTGCCTATCACCGAGGTACCGGAGATTACGGAGATTGTGCCTTGGCTGAAGATAGTGACATACACGTATCCGTTGGCGGGATCGTAGGTGGCTGAGGAGGGGCTGCTTCCCTCAGCGACATTGCCGACCAGGGAGGTCCACGAGACTACAGAGACATTGTCTGAGAATTCGTTTAGCATATACAGGTATCCGTTGCCGGGGTCGTAGGTCACTGAGGATGGGCCGTCTCCTATCTTTATTGTGCCTACCACCGAGGTACCGGAGATTATGTAGGCCGTGTTTGAAGAGGGGCACAGACTATATACGTACCCGTTGCCTGGATTGGAGACCTCGCAAATCGCAGAGGACGTATTGTTTCCGCTTCCTACTGTGAAATTGCCTACCAGAGAGGTGCCTGAGATCACGGAGACGTCGCCTGGGCCCTGGTTCAAGACATATACATAGCCGCTGTCTGGATTGTAGGCTGCTGAGGAGGGATCGCTTCCTACTGTTACGTTCGCTATCACTACACCAGGGTTACCGCTTATGGCAACAGTAGTGCTGGTAGAGCTGGTTGATGCAGGCGCCTTTGGCTGCACAGAGGCTATCGCAAGCACGGCTGCGGCTGCAACCACTACGCATATCGAGGCCCCAATCAGCATGACCCATAATCTGTCCATGCCCTAACCTACACCCTCACGCGATGTACTATG
>JASHXR010000018.1 GCA_030043435.1 Microcaldota archaeon | reverse complement strand
GAGTCTGCGGCGCCGTCTGAGGCGTCGCTAGAGCTAGTCGAGGCAAGGCTCGGTACAGGCGGCGCGTACTCCAGCCTGGGTTTCACTCACGCGACCTCGGCAGGCGCGGTGCGCGCGGCGCCAAGGAAGAGCCTCTATGCGGAGCTCAAGACGATGCAGGAGAAGGTCGATGCGGAGTTCAGCCTGATGGACAGGATAAACGCGGTGGACAGGAGGGACGCGGCGAAGCGGGTGATAACGAGCCACTTCTTCCCTGACATGATAGGCAACCTTCACTCGTTCTCCAGGCAGGCCTTCAGGTGCTCCTCGTGCAACGCCAAGTACAGGCGGGTCCCGCTCTCGGGCAGGTGCATGCGCGACGGCGGAAAGCTCCTCCTGACGATCTCAAGGGCAGGCATAGAGAAGTACCTGACTATGGCCACTGCGCTCGCAGACAGGTACGAGCTCGATGCGTACATAAGGCAGAGGCTCGCCCTAGTCAGGGAGGAGATAGAGGGCATGTTCGTGAAGGAGGAGCCAGACGTCGCAGCTACCGAGGGCCAGTTCAGCCTCATGAAGTATTTCTAGCCTCGCGCTCAGAGGTTCGAGAGAGTGGGCAGGTTGCAGAGAGAGCTCACCCCCACATGGCAGAGCGCGGGGAAGACGAGGCTTAAGAAGAGCGCGATAATGACTATCGCTACCAGTATCTCCAAGACCAGTACGATTATGTTCATGCTTACACCATGCGCGCCGGCGCCGGCCATGACATACTGTTACTAGACCGCCGAGCCCGCCCTACTATTTGGTACCGAAACCTGTATAAATACAGAGGAGACTCGAGGGCAGGGCAGGATAGTATTTGGTAGCCGCTACTCTAGGCTGCGCAGGCTAGATCATGTCCTCTGCAGTCACTATGCCGACGACGGAACCTCCGACCAGGACCAATATTGCAGGGTACTGCCTAAGCAGGTTCCTGGCCATGCTGACCGGGGTGTTGGCGTTAAGGGTAGGGAAGGGCTCCCTCATGAACGTCTTCACCGCCTCGCCGCCACGCCTGCCTATGAGCATGTTGGTGGTTATCGCGCCGACAAGCCTGTTCCGCTCCAGAATGGGGAACTGGGAGAGCGAGTGCTTCTTCGCGAGCCTTATGGCCTTGGCAGCCGTGTCTGTTGCCTCCAGCACTATCACGTTCTTCTGCATGACGTCGGAGAGGCTCCTCTCGCCGGCGCTCTCAGCCTCGTCGAGAGCGTCGAAGATCGCGCATGCGGCGTTGTAGTTAGGGACTACCCGTCCACGCTCTATTTTCGTCAGGAGCGACTGGCTTATGCCCACCTTGGCCGCCAGCTCGTTCTGCGTCATCCCGAGCCTGCGCCGCCTGCGCTGCACAGTGCTGAGTTCAGGAAACAATGGATCACCATCAGGGAATGCGGGGTGCCGATGCCTTAGCTGTAGGAGTGCACGCCGCGCATGGCGGCAGGACGGCAGCGCGATATGGCTCTGCCGTAGGAACCGTGCGCCTCTCGATGCCTACCCTCCTCTGGCAAAGCTTTTAATGCTTTCCAGATTATTCGTTTTTGAATAATTTTAACAAAAAATATTAAAGAGGGTGGAGAACCAGTGGTATGGCGCATAGGGAGCAGGATATGGCGGATAATGTTGTCAGATTGAGGAGGGGTGGGGGTAATGGCGGAGCGCCTTCGCCGACGGCTGCGTTGCAGCAGAACGGCGGAGGCCTCTCAAGGAGACCAGAGCTGACCGAGGGCGAGAGGCGCGGGCTCATGCGCGAGCTTGTCAGGGATGGGGGTGCGGCGGTGCAGGGCTTCGGCAGCCCTGCCTCGCTGCGGGAGGCCGACCGGAAGAAGTGGGAGCATGAACCCAGAGGGGAAGGGGAGTATGTCTACCTGCGGGACGACTTCAAGGAGCTTGTGGAGCTCGAGGGCAGGCTTTCCAGGCTTATCGGCATACATCAGGACAAGGTGGTGGCCTTCGCGACTGGGATGACAGCAATCACCACCATTGTCGAGATGGAGGCGCCGGCGACCGGAGACCTGGTCATGTACGGTAATGACACGTATGGGCGCGTTAGAAGATACCTGGTGGAGCTTGAGAGGAGAGGGGTGAAGCCGGGGGGCGTAGACACGCTGGATACAGAAGCGGTGGGAAGGTATGTGGATAAGTTCAGGCCAAAGATCATCGCCCTCGAGACAGTGGCTAACGGGCCCAACGGCCCCGTCCTTGACCTTGATGCGTTCTTCTCGCTCAGGGCGCTTAGTGATGAAGGATACAGACCGCTCATCATCCTTGACAACACCGGGGCGACGCCGACGCTAATACCTCCAACTGCACTGCTCAGGAATGACCTCAGGGTCGTAGTGGTCGAGGCAGGGATGAAGTTCTATACTGGAAACGGGGAGTCACTGGGGCTTGCCTACTCAAACGACAAGAAGCTGCTCTGGGACCTCAGGGAGGAGAGGAGGACGCGGGGCGGTGCTGCATCTCTCTATCAGGTAAGGGCGCTGAACGAGATCATCTCGTTCTCCAAGGCAGAGTTCGACGAGAGAAACAGGACGGTGATGAGGAATAACATGATTGTCGCAAGGGCGTGCTATGCGGCCCAGGGCGATGGGAGCGTCTTCACGGTCTGGCACCCGAACCTGCCGGACCATCCGAACAGCGCCTATGCCAACGCGCACTTCCCGAAGGGAGCGGCGCCGTTCTTCCATATACAGGTGACAGACCCTGCTGCGGTATCGCGTGACGACATAGCCATGGCGTTAGGGAAGGTCCCCGAGGTAGTGGAGGGGCGGCTGTTCGGCCACAGCTTCGGCGGGCCTGAGACCAGGCTCCTGCCTGAGTATCTCCAGCAGAACATACGTGTCTCGGCAGGAATCGAGAGCGGGTGGGAGATCAGGAACCTGGCGAGCAACATAAGGAGGGCGCTTGACAAGAGCCCGGAGGAGTGGGAGAAGGAAATCAGCGGGCATGGGAATGGCGAGCAGGAAGAGCGCAGGAGCACACCTGAGGGGCCTACCCTGTCCATAGATGGGCTCGACGCTGCTGCAGGAGCTGCGCTCCGCCAGATAGGGTAGGAGCATAGGCGCGCTCACTGTGCCTTTCCGTACCTGCGCGAGTTCACCGTCTTTATCGCTTCCTCGAGTATGTCCATCCCCTCATCGAGCGCCTGTACGGTTATGGTCAGCGGAGGTATGAGGCGTATGGTGGACCTGCCGGCAGGCAGGAGCACCAGCCCCTTCGCGAAGCAGATGGAGATTATCTCGTCGACCTGGCGAGGGGCAGGCTCCTTAGAGGCCTTGTCAGCGACTATCTCAA
>JASHXR010000017.1 GCA_030043435.1 Microcaldota archaeon | reverse complement strand
CGGGAGCGCCCTCCTCTTGAAGAGGAGCACCCTGCCCGCGTTTATTATGACAACTGAGACGCCCTTCGCCTCTATAAGCCTGTATCCTATCTCCCCTGCCATCCGCTCGCCAATCGCGGTATACCTCTTTCAGTCGCAGGTTTATAATTCTTGGATTGGCAATCATGAAGCGGCGTAGGGACAGGGCTACGAGCCGGGAGGACATGGCAGATGCAGCCATTCAGGTAAAGCGCACCGACGCGGTCTACCAGAGCATGCAGAACCCATACATGCTCAAGTCCTACTACAACTTCAAGACCCTAGAGAAGCTGCAGTCGAACGAGGTCTACGGCTCCTCCCCTCCGGACATCTTCGTAGGGAGGCACGGCTACCCGTACGTCTACGTGGGTCCCCTCGTGCCCCCTCGCTTCGGCGATACCTCGATAATGAGCTCGCCTGAGAGGTGGGTCGGCATGTCGATACCGCAGATAGTGGAGATGCGCTCGATGCTGGTGCGCGGTATGTACCGCACGAAGGTCACAAACGCAGACAATGGCAGGATAGAGGAGATGCTGAAGGAGCTGGCGCTCGCAGACAGCTACGGCGGCGTAGAGGAGAGGTTCTCCCAGAGGCCGAGGCTGGGCGTAAGCCTCGACGAGAACAGCCAGCCGTACGGGCCGAGCGCCAGGATGGTTGACATGAGCCTCGGCAACGTCAAGGCCAACGCGCAGATAGAGAAGGCGTATGGGGACACGGCGCTTACTGCGAAGGGCGCGATAATAGAGCTATACGACAGGGGCATAGCGGTCTCGAAGATACAGAAGTCGCTCTCTGCAGGCATACTCGGCATGTCGAAGAGGAGGAGGTTCGTGCCGACCAGGTGGAGCATAACTGCGGTAGACGACACGCTGGGGAAGCACAAGCTGAGGGAGGTGAAGCAGAACGAGGCGATAGACGCGGTCAGGGTCTTCTACAGCACCGCCCTGGACAACAGGTGGGCGATAGTCATGCTGCCGGGGTCGTGGGAGTACGAGCTGGTCGAGGCGTGGTACCCGAACACTACGTGGAACATGGAGAGCCCTGACATAGCCATCTACTCGTCGTATGAGCCGTTCGAGGGTAGGACGAGGTACGCAGAGATAGGCGGCTGCTACTACGCCGCAAGGCTCGCGTCTTCGGAGCTGCTCGACAGGATAAAAGGACAGGCCAAGGTAGTCATACTCAGGGAGGCGCATCCAGGTTACATAATGCCCGTAGGGGTATGGAACGTCAGGGAGCACGTGAGGGCGGCGCTGAGGACCGATCCTGCGCTCTTCGGAAGCTTACATGAGGCGCTCAAGTTCGTCTCCGGGAAGATGGACATACCGGTAGGGACATGGATAAGGAACAGCACGCTCCTCAGGAAGGCGCTCTACCAGAGGCAGCTCTTCTGAGGCCTGCTTTCCCGGATAGCAAGATCTTTGCGACGCGCCTCAATGTTGGGACCTGAATGGGTTCACCACTCTTATCCCGTCTATACCTTTGAAGTCTTCCTCGTTGGCAGTCACTATCTCGAATACCCCGTTCTCCTTCATCGTCTCGGCTATGACGACGTCCCAGAACGGTGCCTTTGAGCGCACGGTGCTGAAGATCGCCCTCTTGATGGTCTCGTCAGTATAATTTATCCTGACCCACTTCTTGGAGATGGCGTAGTTCATCACTATATCAGCTGCATCCTCTCGGCTCAATGGCTCTTCTATCCGCTTGGTAAGCGCGACAAAGAGCTCCCCCAGGATCTGGCTGGATATCACTCCTATAGACTCGCCGTTGAGTACCCTGCCTATAAGCGCCGCAGCTACGTCTCTCTTTGGCTTATCGCTCATGTTGTGTGCATAGACCAGGATATTCGTATCGTAGAATCGACTATCGCTCATGAAGCTCGTCTCTGCTCTTGTATAGTATCTTGCCGAGATAGAAGCCCTTCTTAAGCAGCCTCAGTGCGCGCATGTCGGCATCATCGCCTTCCGCTTTCTTCATCCATACCTTCATGGCGTCGCTTATGGCCTCGCCCAGATACCCCTTGCGCCTTCCGTATCTTATGCCGGCCTTCTCCCTGAACTCCCTCTCGGTCTCCTCGTCGAGGCTTACCGTTATCGTCTTTGACATAGACATATATGTACATCTCAACATATTTAAATAGTTGGTTTTGTAATTACATCTGTGCCTACAGTGCTCTCCGTGCCCCCTGTGACCTTGAACCTCACGGTCTCGCGCTTCTTTGCGCCGAAGACAAGAAGCTTGTATGTCCTCTCCGCCATCAGGCCGGCGACCTCGATCCTGCCCTCCTGGTCGGTCGCGCCACTGAAGACCTGCTCCCCTGCGTAGACCAGCCCGATGCGTGCAGACCGCCTCGGCCTGCCCTCGTTGTCCAGGACCGTTATCCTGGTAGGTTTCGATGCGGTCACTGGATGAGCCGGGACTGCGGGGCCCGGCTGCGGCATATCGTCTCTCTGCGCCGCCTGCTGCTCTATGGTGCGCATCCCTAGCCTCACGAAGACTGAGCCGTGGGGCACCCTCATGCCGTTCTCTACGGTCATGTAGGACAGCGCGCACGTGCCCTGCGGCAGCGACTTGAGCCTCTCTACTACGGCTCCGGCGTCCTCCTCGCTGAAGACCAGGTCGTTGCATGCGTACCTGGCCACGTCAGCGCTCTGCCTGAAATACGCCTTTATCTGGCAGAGCCTCCTTATGCCGACGCTGATGTCGGTGACGTTGTGGGCTATCAGCATGAGCCCCACTCCCCTCTTCCTGAAGTCCTGTATCCTCTGCTCGAGGTCGAGCGTAGCTGCAGACTCGTTGTCGCTGCCGAGCATCAGCTGTGCCTCCTCAATGCAGAGGAGCACCCTCAGCCGCTCGTTGCCGAGCTCGTCGAGCGCGTCGGTGAAGCTGTACGCCTGGTTGAGTATGAGGGCGTAGAAGAACCGCTTCATGTTGTTGGACACCATCGAGAGGTCGAATACCACGCCATGCCGGAGGAGGTCTGAGAACGAGGCTCCGTCGCGATACGCGAACTGCGGCTTGAGGAGCATGAGGCGGAGGCTCTGCAGGCCTGCCATCACGTTCTCGCCGTGCTTCGTGTACGTGACCCCTGCCCCGGACCTCTTCCCGTGCTGCTCTATCACCGCCTCCTCTATCTCGGCGTAAGCCTCGGCAGGGTCTGGCGCGGTGGTAGAGGCGTAGACCTTGCGGAACGCGGAGAGCAGGCTCTTCTCCATCGAGTTCCTGTACGGCCCAGCGTCAGAGGCTGAGGCGAGCAGCATCGCGAGGTTCTCGTAGAAGCGCTCTATGCTGATCCCGGAATCGCACCTGAAGAAGTTTATCCTCTCCTGGCTCTCGTACAGCCTTATGACTCGCGCGCCGAGGCCCCTGCCCAGAGCGTTCCACTCCCCGGTAGGCGAGACGATGAGGACCTTTGCCTCGGTCTTGGCGGCTAGCTGCGCTACCAGGCCCATCGCCGTGGCGGTCTTGCCTGTGCCAGGCAGGCCCGAGATTATCGTGCCGAGGTTGAAGACCCTGGCGCTGAGCCGCACAGCCTCGCCAGACCCGGTGAGCGAGCCGGAGAGGTACTCTCCTACCTCGATCTCGCCGTCGGTGGCCCGGTACTGCGTAGATATGGCGTCGTGTCTGGCTATTGCGTCGGAGAAGGAGAGGAACGACGCGGAGTTCGCATGGGAGAAGGGCAGCGCGTCTGCGCCTGCGGCGAACGCATACGCCTCGTCAAGGCTATGCGCCCCCATCTCCTTCTCCTCGAAGAGGAAGAGGTTCGAGGCTATGTACTCCCGCGCGGCTTCCTTCGCCTCCCCGTCTATGATCACGCTTATCCTGTAGGCTGCGCCGTTCCTCATAGAGGCCTCGTTCAGGGTCTCAAGCAGCGAGAGGAGCATCCTTTTCTCGTCGGAGTCGTAGAAGAGCTCCATCTGCAGCGAGTCGGATGCGGAGGAGATGCCGGACCTGTTACCCGTGTTCCTTGTGAGCCTTATGCTCCTCCTTGATGCCATGGCCTCGACCTGCCTGGTTACCCTCTCGACGTGGCCCTTGGCCGCAGGGGCGAACGAGACTATAACGCGGCATCGGGCCCTTGAGAGGATGCGATACATGGAGTCGAGGAGCGGGAGCGGCGCGCCGTCCCTGTCGTCATGCGGCTCTGCGTATCCGACGAGATACGACGGCGACGAGAGAGGGAAAGACGACGCATCAACGTCGTGGAACGAGATGCCGGGAACCGAGCCAGTCAGCCTCTCCGGCACCGCGTGGTCATCGGTGGCGAGGAAGGTGCGGCGGAGCAGCAGGTCGTGGCAGAGCATGAACTGGGAGCAGAGCATAGAGTCTATGAATCGCCTCAGGTCGAGCCCCCTAGGCAGCGAGTCCATCTCTATAATCCGCAGCTTTTGCATCGCCTCACCATGCTGCTGCGATTAGGAGTATGAGGATTGCCACATTTACCATCGAGAGGAGGCAGATGCGCCTGAGCGCTATGACTTCAGACGCCCTCTTGGATATGATGATGGCGGCGAGTGCGGCTCCGGAGAGCGCAGTGGCTGCGAGGGCCTCTACAGGCGGCAATCCTAACGAGATGGAGGCTGTGGCGGCTGAGGCGCAGATCCCCATAACGGCGAAGGCGCGGAGCAGGGGCAGGGCAAGCCGGTTCTCGCGCGCGTAGATCGCGCTGCCTATCTTCATCCGATCACCTTCACGGAGAAAGCTATGAGGAATAGGGCCAGGAGCGCGGTAGCCTTGGCAGCGACGGAGTCTGCCGAGGCGCCGGGCCTGAAGAGCCTGGATAGTATCAGTGCGTCGATGAAGAGCGCCGCTGCCGGAGCTGACGCCCTCATGACGATGCCTGCCAGGCCGGCTACGATCTCCACTCCTACTCCCTGCCGGGCCTGACTGGCGCACCTAGAAGGAGACAATATACATTGCGCGAAGAGGATATATACGCCTTTCGGAGCCGCAGTCTTGATACCCACTATAGGATGGCATGGGGAGGAGGGTGATGCAGCCCTGCAGGTCTTGATTCTCGCCGATCCATCCGCCTGAACCCTGAGCGGCCTGTCAGTACAGGCTACTACGAGACACGGCACCGGACGGAGGTGCAACAAAGCATATATATAAGAACTCGGATGGAGGTATATCGAGGCTACGGCAGGCCTGGAAACTATGAGGCGGAGCGTGCCGTATCACGACCAGGCGCGCGGCCAGGGCGATCCTATCAGGACACTAGTATGCGTAACTGGAAGGAGCGCTGCAGGGAAGAGCACTGCAGCAGACCATCTCGGCGAGAGCCTTAGTGTGCCTAGCTTCAGCCTTGGCAGCCACCAGAGGGCGAGGTTCTCGGCGAATGGCGGCCCGCAGAGATACCACGACGAGCTGGGCCTCGAGACCACGTATTACGGGCTCTGGGACGAGTGGCTCGGGCGCATCGGCTCCATGATGAGCGGCTCAAGGAAGGGCATGGTCGTGGAGGGCGTCTACACCTACGCGTTCGTGGACGCGCTCAGGGAGGCGTTCAGGCATGACGAGGTGCGCATACTGCACATAGCCACATCGAGGCAGGACAGGCTCAGCTTCCACATGAAGAGGAGCGGCCTCGGGAGGGGGGCTGCGACTGCGGAGCTGGAGCGCCTCGACGCGATCAAGTTCGATGTAGGCCTTGGGGAGATGGTAGACCGCGCGCACCTCACGGTCCGCAATACTGCGATAGGCGGGCTCGCCGGCTTCCTTAGGAACGCGGAGAGTGGAGCCGCGGCGCTCTTCGGCGAGGTAAGGAGATGACGCTGGAGGGGGTGAAGCGCCTCGCCTCTGATACGCTGACCAGGGAAGCAATCGGGAGAGGGGTGGCGGGGTTCGCGAAGCGCTACGGCGCCGGGAGCGGGACCGTGTACGACATCGGCGGGTCGTACAGGCACCCGTACAAGAAGCACTTCAGGCGATACCTTACAGTGAACAACGACCCTGCGGAGAGGCCGGACATAGTAGGAGACGCGGAGCGCCTGCCGCTGAGGTCCGGCTCTGTGGGATGCGTCATCTGCGTGGCGCTGCTCGAGCACGTCGAGAGGCCCGAGGCCGTGATGAGCGAGATGGCGAGGGTGCTGAGGCCCGGCGGTCACGCGTACGTCTGGGTGCCCTTCTACTGGAGGGAGCATAACTATCCTGTAGACAACAGGAGGTACACGGCGCGCGGGATAGCTAGGGAGCTCGAGCGGCACGGCCTGGCTGTGAGGAGCGTCGCGTCGAAGCCGTACAGCGGCCTCTTCTTCGTCATGGCGCACAGCGTGCGCTTCATGATGGACGACCCTCATGGCTGCAGGGGCTACGACCCTCTGCTCTACCTGCATGCTCTGTTCTGCGGCCTCACCTGGTTCGACAGGAGGTTCGGGCTCGAGTACCCGCACCTCTATACAGGGGTAGAGGTCGTGGTAGAGAAGCAGGTGCAGAGGAGGAGATGAGCATGGCAGCGCACGGAACCGATGGCATGGAGGAGATGGTCGACGTCGTCGATTCCGAAGACAGGGTGGTAGGGACGGCGCCGAGGAAGGGCATACACAAGACCAGCATCGTCCATAGGTCGGTCCACGTCTTCCTTATATGCCCGGATGGGAGGATATGGCTGGAGAGGCGCGCCGATACCACGGACACCTTCCCCGGATACTACAACTCGTCTGCTGCGGGGCATGTGCGCAGCGGGGAGAGTTACCTCCAGGGAGCTGAGAGAGAGGCTGAGGAGGAGCTCGGCATACCAGGCCTCAGGCTTGTGCAGAGGCACAAGCTAACCGCGTCAGACGCGACCTCAATGGAGTTCGTCGCGTTCTTCACAGCGACGAGCGACGCGAGGCCGAGGGCGCATGAGGACGCGAAGAGCCTGGAGGCGTTCACCGTAAATCGGATAGAGAGCATGATAAGGGAGGGGAAGAGGTTCACGCCTATCTTCCTCGCCCTCTTCGAGTGGTACAGGTCCAACCCTGTGTAGCAGGGCCGGAGATGGTGCGATGGTGAGTTACGGCGCGTTGATGTCACTCCTTGCCGATGGAGGGTACATGGTCTCCGGCTCGTCGTCGAGGAGGGGGTCGCGGTTCTTCAAGAAGAACGTCGCGCCGTCTCTCGTGCTGCTGGTGAGGATACTTCCAGTACTTGTGCTGATTGCGATAATCGGCATAGGCCGCGCACTCTCGCTCCCAGACATATTCCTGGCCGCAGCCTCAGGAATCTTCCTTGGAGCCGGGTATATACTCTACGCAAGCGCGCTGCGCGTCGAGCTGCTCTCCAAGGCGACAGTAATAACGCAGATACAGTCCATGGTGCTCGTGCTGTTCGGAGCGCTTGTGCTGAAGG
>JASHXR010000016.1 GCA_030043435.1 Microcaldota archaeon | reverse complement strand
CGTGCGCCTCTCATAGTCAAGATGGACGGGGAGTAGCATGGCGGCGCAACCATCGAAGGGGACGGAAGGGAAGATAGAGGAGATGGGGAAGGGCATCGTAACGGAGATAAGGGCAGGAAGGAACCCCAAGTTCACCACGCTCTCGAGGACGCGGTCGAACGTCTTATACGACAAGAAGGAGGGCTACCTGCGCCTCGGCAAGGCGAAGGAGGAGAGGTCCTTCCTGAACTACTCGCAGTCGAAGAGGTTCATGCAGACGGTAGCGGTAGCGGCGAAGTGCCACAAGTTCGTCAGGGAGAACCTGCACACGACGATACGCGGCCTCTTCTACCAGCTCAAGTACTCGCTCGGCGAGGACATCGACGAGAACGTCTTCAGCGAGCAGTCGGAGTCGAACCCGCTCATCGAGGACATAGAGGTCGCGCTCAGCGTGAAGAGGGAGGGGCTGAACCTCAACGCCAACAGGAAGGGCGTGCTCGCCGGAAACATGAAGGTGATGGACACCTTCGGGAAGGAGAGGCTCGAGATAGACTGCGCAAGGCAGGGGAGGAGCGGGTGGGCCATACCGAGCGACGTGGACAACGACATAGAGTTCGTGGACGTCAAGGCGAAGGGGGTCATCATAGTGGAGAAGGACGCGCTCTGGCAGCGCCTCAACGAGGACGGGCTCTGGAAGAAGGAGAACCTCATACTGATAACACCGCAGGGGCAGGCGGCGAGGGGCACGAGGAGGCTGATAAGGAAGCTCGCAGACAAGGGGCTTCCGGTCTACGTCTTCACAGACTCAGACGCCTGGGGGTGGTATATTTACTGGACGATAAAGACGGGCAGCATCAACCTCGCGTACATGGGCAGCGACGTCGCGACCCCAGAGGCCAGGTTCATAGGCGTGACCATGTCAGACCTGGACAAGTACGAGTTCCTGAACAAGATGACGATAAACGCGAGCGAGGTAGACCTGAAGAGGGCGCAGGAGATGCTCAACTACAGCTGGATAAGCAGGAGCAAGGAGTGGGTGACGGAGCTGGAGCGCATGATAAAGTCGAAGAAGAAGCTGGAGCAGGACGCGCTCCAGGGGCCGAGGCTCACCTTCGTGGACGACTACATAAAGGAGAAGATAAGGAACAGGGACTTCCTGCCTTGAGCGCTGGCGCCTCTAAGCCGCATCGGCCATGAGCGCGTGTTGCTGCAGGCTCTCTGGCTGCGCATGCGTCTTTAGCGTGTCGCTGCTAGGGCAGATCTCCTGCAGCACGCACCTGGCGCACTCCTTCGCGCGCGCCTTGCATGCGTCCCTCCCGAGCTCTATGAAGAGGCTAGAGACGCGCCCCCATTCTCGCCTGTCCACCTTTTTGAGCAGGTCGCGCTCTATCCTCTCCGGTCTCGCGCTCCTCGAGAGGCGCAGCCTCCTCGCTACCCTGGCGCAGTGCGTATCCACGGCTATGCCCTCGTTTATCGCATACCCCTCGTTAAGGATGACGTTGGCAACCTTCCTGCCGACGCCGGGCAGCTCGGTCAGCTCGGCGATGGTCTTGGGTATCCTGCCGTTGAACCGCGTCTCCAGGATGAGCGCTGCGGAGCGCAGGTGCCTTGCCTTGGTCTTGTAGTAGTTGAGGCCGCTGAGCGAGGCCTGAAGGGTGCGCAGGTCTGCGTGCGCGTATGCGCCGAGGTCCCTGTACCTTGCAAAGAGGCCTGGCGTGACCCTGTTAACCTGGCCGTCGCTGCACTGCGGCGAGAGCAGGACCGCGACGAAGAGCTCGGTCATGTTCCTGTGCCTCAGCTGAGTGTGGGGGTCCTTGCCATAACGCAGCTCCAGCTTCCTGATCACATCTGTGGCAGGCGGAGCGCGCATGCGCGCTGCCGAGCCGCTCCGGCCTGGCGCTGTTGTTGTCATGCTATCCACTTCTTTGGCGGCCAAGGCGCGCCTCTGGGGGAGGCGAGCTGGATGACTGCTGGGAACGGCAGGCCTCACGACGGGATCGCTATCACGATCTTGCCTGTGACTGTGCCTGGAAGCCCTGTCACATCGTTGGTGTAGTTTATTATTATGCCGCCGTCGAAGTCGCTGCCGGTCCTGCTGCTTATCACCGTGCCTGTGCCGGTATAGCAGGTTACATTGAAGGTGTAGCTCGAGCCTATCGCCATGTATATCTGGTTCGAAGGGGGGTTGAGAGGCGCGGCCATGTCCATTACCGTGGTGTTCTGGTTGCACCCGAGCGCCGTTATGTTTATCGGGTCGCTGGTAGACTGGAGCACCTCGATGCTGAGTACCCCGTTAGACGCAAGGATGGCGTTCTCGCATGCGAGGCCCTGTCCTATGACGCACTGCGTCTTGACGTAGTTGCCAGTGTTGAAGACGTTGAGGGCATAGAGCGCCGCGAGGGCGATGGCTATGATCAGGAACGCCCATCCGTACGAGGCCAGGTACTCGAAGGCGCTCTGCATGCGCAACGCCCTTCCTGAACCGCGCCCTTCAGAGCCGCTTGTCATATCCCCACCACTCTCCGCTCTATCTTGGCGTACCGCCCCAGGAGCTCCTTGGCGTGCTCCCTGACCTCGCCCTCTGCAGGCTGGAGCCTCGCGAGGCCGAGCCTGACCGTCTCGTCGGCCACGGCCTCGGCGACCTCGACTGCCACCTTCATCGCCATGCGCCTGTCGGTGAGGTTTGGTATTATGTACTCCCTGTCAAGGCGCTTGCCCACGCACCCGGCTATCGCCTTTGCCGCAGCGGCTAGCGCGTCGAGGTGCACGGTCTTCGCCCTCACGTCGAGGAGGCCGCGCATGACGCCAGGGAACGCGACCAGGTTGTTGACCTGGTTCGGCAGGTCGCTGCTCCCTGTCGCGACTATGAACGCGCCTGCGTCCTTCGCCTCCTGGTATCCTATCTCGGGTACCGGGTTCGCGAGCGCGAAGACTATCGGCTTCTCGGCCATGCTGGAGACCATCTCCTTGGTGAACGCACCCCTCTTCGAGACGCCTATGAGCACGTCTGCGCCCTTCACCACCTCGGCCAGCGAGCCCCTCGCCCCGGCAGGGTTGGTCCTCTCAGCTATTTCGTGCTTGTACCTGTTCATCCTGGACTCCCTGCCCTTGTAGATAGCGCCCTCCGTGTCTATAACCACTATCTCGCGGAATCCCGCGTCGAGGAGGAGCCTCGTTATGCCTATGCCGGCTGTGCCTGCCCCGTTCACCACGATCCTTGCGGCCTTGGACTTGGAGGCGAGTTTGAGCGCGTTGAGGAGCGCGGCCAGGACCACGATGGCTGTGCCGTGGTTGTCGTCCTGGAAGACGGGTATGTCGAGCGTAGCGGAGAGCTTGTCAACTATCTCGAAGGACTTGGGCGAGCTTATGTCCTCGATGTTTATGGCGCCGA
>JASHXR010000015.1 GCA_030043435.1 Microcaldota archaeon | reverse complement strand
GTTGTTGCACGTGAGTATCTCCTTAACGTAGTCGCCCTCTGTCAGGTTTATCGCTATGACGCCCCTCCCTCCCCTTCCCTGCTCCTTGAAGCCAGACGTAGGCTGGCGCTTGACATAGCCGTTGTTTGTCATTATGACTGTGACGCGCTCGTTGCTTATCATGTCCTCTTCGGTTATGCCAAGCGGCTCGTCGATGTTTAGTATCTCTGTCCTTCTAGGTATGGAGAACTGCCTCTTCACCTCCTGCGTCTCCTCCTTTATTATCCTGTCTACCATCTCAGGATGCTCTGTTATGGCCTTGTAGCGCGATACGGTAGCCTCGAGCTCTGCCCTCTCCTTGTCCAGCGAGTCGCTCTCAAGGTGGGTGAGCCTGCTGAGCTTCATGTCGAGTATCGCGTTGGCCTGCTTCTCTGAGAGGCCGTACCCCGACATCAGCGTGGCGCGCGCCTGGCCGATCTCCCCGCTCTTCTTTATGTCCTTGATTATCTCGTCTATCCGTCCTATCGCGAGCAGCAGCCCGTTGACTATGTGGAGCCGGTCCGTGGCCACGGCGAGCTCGTAGCGGCTGCGCCTGAGCACCACATCCCTCCTGTAGTCGATGAAGGTCCTGACCATGCCGAGAAGGCTCAGGCTCTTGAGGCTCTTTCCGATGACGGCGAGGTTGATTATCGGGAAGGTCATCTCCAGCTGGGTGTGCTTGTAGAGCATGTTGAGCACCTGCTTGGGGTTCGCGTCCTCCTTCAGGTCTATGGATATACGTATCCCGCTCTTGTCGCTCTCGTCGCGCATGTCCTTTATCCCGATTATCGCCTTCTCCCGCACCAGCGTCGCTATCGTCTGTATGAGCACGGACTTGTTGACGTTGTACGGTATCTCGGTGACGATTATCTTCCGTTTTCCTTCGTCTATGTCGGCCTTGGCCCTTACCGTGGTCTGGCCGCGGCCGTGCCTGTATCCGTTGTATGCGTTCTGAGACATTATCGCTATGCCGCCGGTGGGGAAGTCTGGCCCCTTTATTATCCCGAGCATGTCCTCCACGGTAGCCTCATTGTTGTCTAGCGCGTAGACTATCGCATCGCATACCTCGGACAGGTTGTGCGGCGGTATGCTGGTCGCCACGCCCACGGCTATGCCCGAGGAGCCGTTTACGAGGAGGTTGGGTATCTTCGATGGGAGGGTGACCGGCTCCTTCTCCGTATTGTCGAAGTTGGGGACGAAGTCGACGGTCTCCTTGTCGAGGTCGTTGAGCATCTCCTCTGCGATCTTGGTGAGCCTCACCTCCGTATAACGCATCGCGGCAGGAGGGTCGCCGTCGATTGAGTTGTGGACAAACACTCCGGAAGAGAGGGCGAAGTTGTGCCATGGTTCTATGGTAAGGTCGTACACGTCCTCGCGCTCCGATAGGGATGCGACTCTCATTACCTTGCGGCTGTAGGTCTTTGCTTTGCCTGCAGTCTCGTCAAGACCTGAAAGGCGTGCAGTTGCGCTTTCGGATCCTGGAATGCTGCCGTTTGTACTTATTGAGCCATAGAGTCTGGCTGTTATCCCGGGGTATTGGATGGTGTGACGAGTGACTCTGACGTTAGTATCCAAGATTCCGGCTTGTGTTTGGGTGCAGAGGGGCATAAGCGCGTCTCCTGGTTCTAGCTCCATTGCCTGTCTGTATGTCCCGTCTCTGAGCAGGAACCTATGGTCTGGCGTGCATCTTATCCTTTCCCCGTTGTCCAAGGTTACGGCCACCAGTTCCGTGTCGCGTCTCGTCATGCGCGGGTTCCTGATCTCGGCTGTCTCGATGCTTTTGGTCGTGGCGTTGTATGTGAATGCCATGTTCTTCTTTCCGTCTTTGCAATCTTCTATCAGCTCGACGAAGGTTGCGTCCCTTCCGTCGGTGAGCCTTATCTTTGTGTCCTTGGTGAAGCAGCCCATGTTACCCTGGCCTTCCACGAGCCTATGGTGCATGGAGAAGTCCTGGGCCATCCTGACCAGGGCGTCGTAGACTGCGATGTCGCCGTGAGGGTGGAAATGACCAAGGATCTCACCGACGATCCTTGCGCTCTTCTTAGTGGGCAGGTTGTGGAAGTTCTTCAGGTTGTACATGGAGTAGAGTATCCTCCGCTGCACCGGCTTCAGGCCGTCGCGCGCGTCGGGTATCGCCCTCCCTATGATCACGCTCATCGCGTAGTCGATATAGCTCGTCTGGAGCTCGTCGTCCAGCGGTGCGCTCTTTGGCTCTCTCGCTCAATCACCATGCTATATATCCAGTACCCTTACCTCCTCAGCATGCTCCTGCAAGAACTTCCTCCTGGTAGGAACGTCCACGCCCATAAGTATCGTGAAGAGCTGCTCGGTCCTCATCGCGTCTGAGATGGTAACTCTCTTGAGAGCCCTGGTCTCAGGGTTCATGGTGGTCTCCCAGAGCTGCTCTGGGTTCATCTCCCCAAGGCCCTTGTACCGCTGCAGTTCCATCCTCTCTCCAAGCGCCTTCCTCTTCTCTTCGAGCTCCTCGTCGCTGTAGCAGTAGTAGACCTCTTTGCCCTTGCTTATCTTGTAGAGAGGCGGCTGGGCTACATAGACGTAACCGAGCTCTATGGCCTTTTTCATGTACCTGTAGAGGAAGGTGAGGAGCAGCGTCCTGATGTGGCTTCCGTCGACGTCTGCGTCGCTCATGAGGATTATCTTGTGGTAGCGCAGCGCGTCTGGGTTGAAGGTCTCGCTTATCCCTGCCCCGAATGCGGTTACCATGGCCTTGATCTCCGCGTTGTCGAATATCTTCTCGTAGTTCGCCTTTTCCACGTTCAGGATCTTGCCCTTGAGAGGCAGTATCGCCTGCGTGTTCTTGTCTCTGCCGCTCTTGCTGGACCCTCCCGCGCTCTCGCCCTCTACTATGAAGATCTCGGTCTTCTGCGGGTCGTCCAATATGCAGTCGGAGAGCTTTCCGGGCAGTATCGAGCCGTCGAAGATGGACCTCTTCCTCGCGAGCTCCCTTGCCTTCCTCGAGCTCTCCCTTGCGTTGGCCGCGTTTATCGCCTTCTCCGCTATCGCCTTGGCATCGCCGGGATGCTCCTCCAGGTACCTCGACATGGTCGAGTAGACATCGGTCTCCACTATGCTCTTAACGGTGGTGTTGCCGAGCTTCTCCTTGGTCTGGCCCTCGAACTCCGGGTTCTGCATCAGGACGGACAGCACTACGGAGAGCCCCTCGCGCGTATCGTCGCCTATAACCTTCAGCTCTGACTTGACCAGCCTGTTCTTGGAGATATAGTTGAGTATCGCGCGGGTAAGGCCGCTGTGGAGCCCGATGACGTGGGTACCCCCTTCTGTGGTGCGTATGTTGTTCACGAACGCCTCAACCCTCTCGTCGTATGAGTTGTTGTATTGCAGTGCGTACTGCACCGTCGCGCCGTCATCCTGCTGCTTCGAGAGTATGACCCCTGTGAGCGTGGTCTTGCCGCTGTTGATGAACCTTATGAAATCGGAGAGGCCGTCCTTAGAGCAGTACACCTGCGTCTCGCTGGGCTCGAACCTCTCGTCGGTGAGGGTGATGCTAAGGCCGGGATTCAGGAAGCTCGTGTACCTAAGCCTGTCCTTGAGCAGGGCAGAGTCGAAGCTTGTCGCCGGGAAGACCTCCTTGTCAGGCTTGAACTTGACAGTGGTGCCGGTTCCCTGCGTCTCGCCGAGCTGTATGAGTCCTGAGGTGGGGTTGCCGCGGCTGAAGGCCTGCCTATAGGCCTTGCCGTCCCTCTTCACTGTCACCTCCGTATACTCGGAGAGGGCGTTCACTACGGTGAGGCCTACGCCGTGCAGTCCGCCGGAGACCTTGTACGCATCGCCGCCGAACTTGCCGCCCTTATGCAGCGTGGTCATGATTATCTCCAGCGCGCCCTTATTGTACTTGGGCATTATGCCAACTGGTATGCCCCTGCCGTCGTCGCTAACCTCTGCTACGTTGACGTCGTTGTCCATGTACAGGCGTATGGTGATGCTCTTGGCGTATCCTGCCAGCGTCTCGTCCACTGCGTTGTCCATCACTTCGTAGAGCAGGTGGAGCACCCCGGATGTGCCTGTAGACCCTATGTACATCGCGGGCCTCTTCCTTATGCCCTGCGCGCCCTCAAGGACGATTATCTTAGATGCGTTATACTCGTCTTTTTCGTCGGGCATCATATCAGCTGGTTTGCAGGAAGAAGAGGTCGGTTATAGTATCATTTGAAAGAATATAAAGCTTTTTGAGATGCGTTTTTCTGAGGCGTTGTACGCCGTGTTTGGCGGAGCGGAGATGCGTTTTTAAGCGTTGGTAAATCAAAGGGATATATGGCAACTTCTGCAAAAAAGGTCATAATCCTGGGAGCGGCGGGGCGCGACTTCCACGACTTTAACGTCCTTTTCAGGGAGAATAGCGCCTATAAGGTAGTAGCATTCACCGCGAACCAGATACCGTTCATATCGGGGCGGCCGTATCCCAAGGAACTTAGCGGCAGGCTGTACCCTTCGGGAATACACATATATGACGAGGCTGAGCTCCCCGCGCTCATCAGGAGGTTTGGCGCGGACATATGCGTGATGGCTTACAGTGACCTTAGATACCAGGATGTCATGGATAAGGCAAGCCTTGCTAATTCGTGCGGTTCCGACTTCTGGCTCATCGCTCCTGGGCGTACGATGCTGAAGTCCTCGAGGCCGGTAATTGCGGTATGCGGTGTCAGGACGGGGGTAGGGAAGAGCCAGACCTCCAGGTACGTGGCGCTTGCGCTGAGGAGGCTGGGCCTGAGGGTCGTCGTGATAAGGCACCCGATGCCCTATGGGATCCTGAAGGACGAGATCGTTGAGCGGTTTGCCTCGCTGGCGGATCTCGACAGGTACAAGACTACGGTCGAGGAGAGGGAGGACTATGAGCCGCATATCAGGAACGGCTTTGTGGTCTATTCTGGGGTGGATTACGAGCGCATACTTAGGAAGGCAGAGTCTGAAGCCGATGTCATATTGTGGGACGGGGGCAATAACGACGCGCCTTTCATAAAGCCGGACTTGATGATCGTGGTGGCGGATCCCCTCAGAGCCGGAAACGAACTCACTTATTATCCTGGCGAGACTGTGGCGAGGATGGCCGATGTCATCATCGTAAACAAGGCTAACTCGGCAAAGAAGGCAGACCTGGACAGGGTTGCTGATGGCCTAAGCGGGATCAACAAGCACGCGAAGATATTGTATGCCGATTCCGTGATAAGCGTGGACAACCCGAAGGGCATAAAGGGAAAGAGTGTCCTGCTGATCGAGGACGGGCCGACGATAACCCATGGGGGCATGCTCTTCGGCGCTGCGTCGGTCGCTGCCAAGGAGTATGGTGCTGGCAAGATAGTCAACGCAAAGAGGTATGCAGTAGGTTCGCTGAGGGCCGTTTTCGAAAAGTATGCGCACCTCTCCGATGAACTTCCGGCTGTAGGGTACAGCAGGAGGGAGGTGCGTGACCTAGAGGCGACCATCAACGCAGCAGACTGCGATGTAGTTGTATCTGCCACGCCTACGGACCTCAGGCGCATCGTCACGGTAGACAAGCCCATAGTGCAGGTCTCCTATGAGCTGAAGCCGAGAGGCAGGGCACTGGATGACGAGATTGCGAGATTCGCCAGGCGCAAGGGCACGTCAAGGTAACGCTTAATAAGCTGGTCTCACAAATATCCTTGCTCCTTATACTTGGGTCCGTAACTCAGTTTGGTCAGAGTGGCTGGCTCTTAACCAGCAAGTCGAGGGTTCAAATCCCCCCGGGCCCACTTCCTCTCAATAAAGGGTGGCAAGGCGATCAGCTGGCCCTGTCTAGATCCCATGGCGTTTTACTAGGACATAGTGCCGTGCACACGGAGGCAGGGTCCTCCTGTGCCGGTTTTGCACCGATGTCTTTGGCGGTTCGCAGACGGAAGTATGATGCCATTCTAGCGGCCATGTCTCTCACACGGGCCATGCCTCGTTTTACTTTATAACATTTTCTTTTGGGGCTCGGTAAAGAACGTAATGGCTTTATAATCAGTTTCATAATGGTTAGCACATGGACGGATTCAAACGCTGTGACTGGGCTTTATCCGGAACCGACAGCGCGTACATCAAATATCACGATGAGGAATGGGGAGTACCAGTTCACGATGACAGGAAGATGTTTGAATTCCTGCTTCTGGAGGGGGCGCAAGCCGGACTGAGCTGGGCGGCGATACTGAGGAGGAGAGAGGGTTACAGAATGGCGTTTGCGGATTTTGCTCCGAAAACAGTAGCCGGATACGGTGCTAAAACGGTAGAAGACCTGCTTGGCAACAGCGGAATCATTAGAAACAGGAGCAAGATCGATGCTGCTATACAAAACGCGAGATCATTTCTAGAGGTGCAGGAGGAGTTTGGCAGTTTCGACAGATACATATGGGGATTTGTGCCTGACCGCAAGACCATAAAGAACAGGTGGACATCCATTAAGCAGCTACCTGCGAAGACAAGAGAGTCTGAGGCAGTTAGCAAGGACTTGATAAAAAGGGGGTTCAAGTTCGTAGGGCCTACGATATGCTACGCTTATATGCAGGCAACGGGCATGGTCAACGACCATATAACAAGTTGCTTCAGATACGATCAGGTTTAGAGCCGGAATCACTTCTGAGGTAGGGTCCGTCCTCCGTTGCGTTGTTCCTGAGCAGCAAGAAGAAGTCGCGCACGCCTGCGAAGTCCCTCCCGAAGAGGAGCGTGTCTGCTCCGGAGGGCTTGTGGAACATGTCTGTCCTTGTGTGCGCTGCGCCTACTGCCGAGTTGAGTGCGTTGGCCTCTGCGCCGAAGGCCTGGAAGATTACGGTGGCCCTGCGGCCCCTCTGCGAGAGCTCGGCCGCAGCCGCTGCTATGTCGAGATATTCAGTGATTGAGGAAGCGGAGTGGATGCGGCCCATGACCTTTCTTACTAGCTTCTCTTCCCAAGCGGTAAGAGCGATGGCGCTCCTTAGTGCATCTACAACGTGGTCAGATACGAACGCGTGCGCAATGTCATACTTAGAGTACCTACGCGCGTTCTTGCGCATTACCGCCATTACTTCACTCTCGATATCGCGTATGTTTGCTGCGGTAAGCGCCGGCGATGAGAGTCTGAGCTTCTCCTCTATCTCGGCTTTGTCGCGGCGGATCTGGGCAAGCGCTACGTCAATGGTGAGAGGCGCCTTGGCGCCGCGTGGCTTCGCTCGTGTTTCCATATTCTTTGGCCTCTGGCTGTGCGGTATAGGGCCTTGGCTGTGCCGGCGTTATAAAGCTTTACTTTGAAATCGCACAGCGGAGCGCGGCGCGCCTATCGAGGTCGCGTACAGCGTTGCGGGTTGTGGTCGAGGACGTATCAAAAACGCCAATACATATTGCAGATTTGTCTACAATGCACAGATATAAATATGAGGCATGTGTAATATATGATGCGAGCAGGAATGGCGTCTCCGGCATGTGGCTATGAGAGATGCGTGCAGTAGACTGGCGCGGGAGATCTTATGCAGAAGAGCAAGAAGATGACTATTTCAAGGCGCAGCGGAGCCAAGGCTGGCAGGAAGGGCTTGGCACAGCGCAAGATGGCGGGTCGTGGCGCTCATAAGGCCGCACCGGGCATGGCGAGGAAGCTGGCGGGCAGAAAGGCGCATGCGCAGAAGAAGGCAGCGCCGGGGAGTGCGGCGCATGGTGCCAAAAGGATAGCGCCGGGAAGGGACAGGCACGGGAGCGCGGCGCTTGAGAAGGTAGACCCGGTCATAGTGGCTTACGAGGCAGAGAGGATAAAGGAGGCAGAGCGCATAATCTCCAACAGCCTCTTCGCTGAATTCATAATGAAGAGCGTGGGCAGGCAGGGCGTCAGTGTGGTGAAGTCATTGAACACGTCACCGCGCACTGACGAGAAGCTTGCAGTGATGATGGACATGAAGGTAAACGAGATGAGGAGGATGCTCAATGTCCTTAACGGGTATGGGATAACCCGGTATGATATAAACAAGGATGGCAAGGGCTGGCTTACCTTCAAGTGGCATCTGGATAGGGAGAAGCTTGCCGTATTCAACAATGCGCTGATGGAGAGGCAGAAGAGCCAGCGCGTCCACCTCCAGGAGGGGTGCAACGACTTCTTCTACTGCGAAGTGTGCTATAAGAACCAGAAGACCATACTTCCTTTCGACTCGGCGTTCGAGCTCAACTTCAAGTGCGAGGGTTGCGGCAAAATCCTCCAGGTCCTTAACAGGGAGCAGGCAAGCATGCTCTTCAGAGACGGCAGCATCTCCTAAGCTGGCGGCTGTTTTTATTATCTGATAGCACAGGAGGGTGTTGTTAGAAGGTTTATTAACCTTGGGAGATAGAAAAGAGGTAGTTGATATTGTAGCGGGGTAGGGTAGCATGGAGTGCCCGCCGGGCTCATAACCCGGAGATCGATGGTTCAAATCCATCTCCCGCTATTACATTTCCCAACGCCACGCAGTTGCGCCGGTTCGATACTATACCCCCCTTACTTCCACTATTCGCGTTTCCTTTATATAATATATACTACATCTACGCCATATATCTAATCTGTTCTGTGCGTTTTTGTTGTTTTTAATAGTGGAAATGTGGTCTCACACAAGGGTGCTGATGTGGCGGAAGCCGAGATAGGGACTGAAGTGATAGTAGCGAAGCTTGCAGACGAGAAGAAGACCGGAGAGCTGCTGCCGCTGCCTAGGGGGTTTTACGCTGCAGTCGAGCGGTCCTTCACATCTATGGGTACCGGAAGCGTCGCCGAACTGCAGAATAGGAGAACAGCGCTGAACGCTCTGAAGGCGAAGAGGACGCAAAAGCTCCTCATCTACCTGGCTTATGGCAAGACCCCACCGGAGCACCTGCCGCCCGAGGAAGACGCACTATACCAAAAACTCCTCTCCACCCTCAACAGCGGTGAGGCCGCGCTGCCAAAGACAAGGAAGATAAAGATACTTATAAAAATACCAGAAGTAATAACTAATAAGGGAAGGAAGCTGGGCCCTTACCAGGAGGGCGAGATAGTGCAGCCCGACGACCCCGACGACGCCGAGTTCATCATCAACAACAAGATAGGGGAGCTTGTCGGATGAGACGGCGCGAGAAGGAGAGACCATGAAGATAGCAGGAGAGATAACCGCATACTGCAGGTTCTGCAACAAGCACACAAAGCAGAGCGTAAGGCCTTATACCAAGAAGCAGACGTCGGGGCTTAGCATAGGCACCAGGAGGCACAACAGGGCGATAAGCGGCTATGTGGGGAGCGTCGAGCCTAAGATACACCCGAAGAAGCTGGGCAAGAAGCAGAAGGTCATGCTCAAGTGTGCGTCGTGCGGCAAGGTCACTGACCGCGTAATCGGCATGAGGACGAAGAAGAAGATCGAGATAAAGCGCTGATGCGATGATAATAAAGAAGGAGATGCCCAACATAGGCGATCTGGTCATCGTAAAGGTAAACAAGATAATGCATTACGGCGCGTACTGCACCCTCCAGGAATACAACATGGAGGCATATCTCCCCATATCCGAGATAGCGTCTGGGTGGATCAAGAACATCCACGAGTTCGTGAAGGAGGGGCAGCGTGACGTCGCCAAGGTCATCTTCGTAGACACGGCTAAGCGCGCGATAGACATCTCGTTCAAGAAGGCCAGGGCAGGGGAGAAGAAGACCAAACTCTCTGAGTACAACCTCGAGAAGAGGGCAGAGTCCATCTTCACCAAGGCCCTCGCGGCCTCGAAGACCGAGGCGAAAAGAGCCGAGATACTCAAGGAGGTCGCTGCAAGGGAGCAGACGTACAGCGACCTCATAAACGACATATTCGAGAAGAAGGATCCCCTCTCCGGCATCACAGAGGCGGGGTTCAAACAGGCGCTCTACGACCTCGTATTCAAGACGATAAAGCCCAAGAAATGTACTGTCTCCTACACTGTGGAGATGACTACGTCCGACGTGGGCTCGGGCATCAGCCTTATTAGGGAGGCGCTCTCCGGGATGGAACAGAAGGGCGTCGAGGTCCTCTACCTAGGGGCGCCGCACTACAGGCTCACTGCAGAGGCATCGAGCTACCCGCTGGCAGAGGAGAAGATAAATGCAGCCAAGGCTGTGCTCGAGAGCTACCACAACCGCATCGCATTCTCAATCAGGAATTCGAGGGCGTAGCTGATGGAGAAGACCACGATATACCTCAATAGGAAGGAGAAGCTCAAGGGCGCGGTTCTGATAGTAGGGCTGCCGGGAATAGGCACCGTAGGCTCGCTGGTCGGAGAGCACCTCCGGACCACACTCGGCGCGAAGAGGCTTGCCACGCTCTACTCGCCCCACTTCCTCCACCAGGCCATCATGATGAAGAACGGCGGCATAAGGATGGTCTCCAACCGCTTCTACAGCTTCAGGAACGGGAAGACCGGACAGGCCATAGTCATCCTCGTCGGAGACATGCAGGCCGGCACCCCGGAGGGCCAGTACGAGATAAACGAGAGGATAGTGAGGTTCTTCAAGTCCCTGGGCGGGAAGGCCATCTACACCGTAGGCGGCTACAGCATAACCAACCAGTACGTCAGCAGCCCAAGGGTCTTCGGGGTCGCCACAGACGGCGCGACGAGGACCGACCTCGCGAAGCACGGCGTAGTGCTTGGCAAGGCGGCAGGGGCGATCTGGGGCTCGGCGGGGCTCATCCCGGCATTCTCCAAGAAGTACGGGATACCGGCAGCCTGCCTTATGGGCGAGACCGGCATGCTTGAGATAGACGCCAACGCGGCGAGGGCTGTGCTCGAGAAGCTCAAGTCGATGCTCGACCTCGACGTCGACCTCTCGAACATAGACAGGATAAAGGCGGAGACCGAGAAGCTGCTGAAGGAGATGGAGAGGTCACAGGCGGGTCCGGAACCGCAGCCCCCAAACCAGCCCCTCTCCTACATAAGGTAAGTCCCGGCTTCCCATGCGGCAATCATCGGTCCAGACAAGCGAGTACAAGTCGAAAGCCAAGCCATCAAAAGCGTCCGTAGTCTAGCCTGGTAGGACTTTGGCTTCCCATATATAAGGAAAAAGCCAACGACCCGGGTTCAAATCCCGGCGGACGCACATCTGTCATATCAGCACAGTTGGGCTATTGGTAGCGCTACGGAGCGATCCGTGCCGACACAAAGATCCCGAGCCCAGCCAGGTCTACGCGCCTGTTACGCCTTCAGCGCGTGCACCAACTCCTTCGTCCTCTCCGCCGAGAGCCTGAGCGCCGCAAGCTCGCGCTCCGCTATACTGAACTCGTATACCCTCTCTATCCCCGCCTTGCCCAGCGCCACAGGCACGCCGATGAACACTCCATTGATGCCATACTCGCCCTCCAGATAGGCCGAGCACGGAAGTATCTCCTTCTTATCCCCCAGTATCGAAGCCACCATCTGCGAGAGCGCAGAGGCAGGCGCGTAGAAGGCGCTCGACCTCTCCAGCTTTATTATCTCAGCTCCGCCATCCCTGGTCCTGTCTATCAATGATGCGAGCGCCTTGTCATCCACCAGCTCCTCTACCCGCTCCCCCGACACGCGCGTGTGCCTCACAAGCGGCACCATCAGGTCGCCGTGGCTCCCGAGCACAAGCGACTCCACGCTCCTCGCGCTTACGCCGAGATGGCAGGCTATGAAGAGCCTGAACCGCGCCGTGTCCAGAATGCCCGCCTGGCCCACCACCCTCTGCTTGGGGAATCCGCTCCCCTTCATGGCTACATACGCCATCGCATCAAGCGGGTTGGTGAGCACGACCATGATTGATTCTGGGGCGTACTCCTTCACCGCGCGCGCCGCATCCCTTACTATCGCTGCGTTGGTATTGAGCAGCTCGTCCCTCGACATGCCCTCCTTGCGCTGCGCCCCAGCCGTGATGACCACCACCTCGCTGTCCGAGATGTCCTTGTATTCGCCTGTGCCAGAGACCTCGGCGCCGAAGCCCTCTATCGGCGCGCTCTCCATTATGTCCAGAGCGATGCCCCTGGCAGTGTCAGGCGTCCTATTCCACAGGACTACGTCGCAGAGGTCGCGGTAGGCGAGCAGCTGCGCCAGCGTCGACCCGACCTTCCCCGCCCCTATTATAGAGACCTTGGCCATCACACCCCCTTGTTGTCGAGGAACCTCCTCGCCACGTATCTTAATATCCCGCCGGCTTTATAATACTCGAGTTCTATCGGCGTCTCTATCCTGACGGTCAGGCGCGCAGTGCCCGCTCTGCCGCTCCCCGCGGATGCGAACCTCATCGTCGCGCCGGAGCGCGGCGCCAACCCATCCGTCTCTATGCTCACCGGCTTGGTGCAGTCGATCTTCAGCGACCCCGCGTTGTCACCCTCGGCGAACTGCAGCGGCAGGACGCCCATGCCTATCAGGTTGGACCTGTGTATGCGCTCGAAGCTCTCCGCCACCACAGCCCTTACGCCAAGCAGCATCGGGCCCTTCGCCGCCCAGTCCCTCGAGCTTCCAGATCCATACTCCCTCCCCGCTATGACGATAAGCGGCACTCGCGCGTCCTTGTACCTCATCGCCGCATCGAAGATGGTCATCTCCTCCCCTGTCGGATAATGTACCGTATACCCGCCCTCCTTGTCTTTGGCGAGGAGGTTCCTGAGCCTGTTGTTCGCGAACGTGCCCCTGATCATGACCTCGTGGTTCCCCCTCCGCGCGCCGTAAGTGTTGAAGTCGTCCTGCGCCACGCCGAGCCCGGAGAGGTACCTTCCCGCCGGGCTCGTCGGGCCTATCGCTCCTGCCGGCGAGATGTGGTCGGTAGAGACCGAGTCCCCGAAGAGCGCCAGCACCCTGGCCCCATCCACACCGTCCGTCCCTCTATCCCCTGCTTCGAAGAACGGCGGCAGCATGACATACGTGCTCTTCGGGTCCCATCTATAGAGCAGCTCCTCGGAGCTGCGTATCGAGTTCCAGTACGGGTTGACGTCGTGGATGGTCTTGCCGTACTCCCTCAGGAAGAGCCCGGAGTCCATCGACGCGCGCATCACCTCGTCTATCTCCTTCCTCGACGGCCAGATCTCCTTCAGGAAGACCTCCTCGCCATTCGCGTTCCTCCCTACCGGCTCCTTGGTGAGGTCCCTGAGTACCGTGCCTGCGATTCCGAACGCCACGACGAGGGCAGGCGACATGAGGTAGTTGGCCCTGACGTCCCTGTGTATCCTCGCCTCGTAGTTCCTGTTGCCGGAGAGCACAGCTGCCACGTCTAGGTTGTTGGCGTTTATGGCATCGCTCTGCTTCTCTATCAGCGCCCCGGAGTTCCCGATGCACGTTATGCACCCGAACCCGACGAGCCCGTACCCTAGCCTGGCGAGCGGGCCGAGTAGCCCCGCCCTCTCCAGGTAGCCTACGACGACGCGCGACCCCGGCCCCAGGCTCGTCTTGACCCTCCTCGTGTCCACAGAGAGGCCGCGCGCGAGGGCCTTCTTGGCAAGTATGCCCGCGCCTATCATCGCAGAGGGGTTGGAGGTGTTCGTGCAGCTTGTTATAGAAGAGATCACTACGTCTCCGTCGCCGAGTGTGGTCCGGTACCCGTCGCCGTACTCGAGGTCCACCCTGTTCGCCTTCCTGTCCCTAGTCGCTTCGCGCCTCTTCCCTTCGTGGGCGGCGAAGCCCTCCGACGACCACCTGGTATAATCGGCAACGCTCATGGAGCTCTCGGAGCTCGCCCCCTCTGCAAGGAACGACCTCTCGAAGCTCTCCCCTATCCTGGAGAGCGCCACCACCTGCTTAGGCTGGGAAGGCCCCGAGACCGAGGGCTCTATGGCACCGAGGTCTACCTCTATCGTATCGCTGAACTCTATCCCTCCTGTCTCAACGCCGAACATCCCCTGGGCCTTGAAGTACCTCTCCACAAGCTCTATCTGGCGCTCCTCCCTCCCAGTCTCCCTCAGGTACCTCAGCGTCTCCTCGTCTACCGGGAAGAGCGCCACAGTGGCGCCATACTCCGGGCACATGTTCGAGAGAGTAGCGCGGTCCGGCAGCGAGAGAGCTCCGACTCCTCGGCCGAAGAACTCTACGAACGCGCCGACGACCCCCTTCTCCCTTAGGGTCTTCGTCATGCTGAGCGCGAAGTCCATCGCTGTGACGCCGTCGCCGAGCGCGCCCTTGAGCCTGACGCCAAGGACGCGCGGCATGGTCACAGGGACAGGCTCGCCGAGCAGCGCCGCCTCGGCCTCTATGCCGCCGACCCCGAACCCCACGGTGCCCAGTCCGCCTATCATGGTCGTGTGCGAGTCTGTGCCGACCAGGGTGTCCGGGTGCGCGAGCTCGGCACGCCCATGCGCCTTAAGGGAGACGCAGGACGCAAGGTGCTCCAGGTTGACCTGGTGGCAGATGCCTGCCGAGGGAGGGAAGACGCGGAAGTGCCTGAATGCGCGATGCCCCCACTTGAGCAGGTGGTACCTCTCCCTG
>JASHXR010000014.1 GCA_030043435.1 Microcaldota archaeon | reverse complement strand
GATGCAGGGCGCTCTCCGTCTCCACAAGCCTGTCGACCTTGCCGTCAAGCCCCGCGCCCTCAGCCGCCTTTCCGCAGCCACGATCCCTCAGCGATCCTGCAAGGGCATCGCCGAGCCCATGGTCATGCACAACCAGGCCTGCTTCTCCTGCCCTTGTCTTGCGGTTCGCCATCTAAAGCACTGCAGCAGCTAGGAATGCCGATATTACACATCGCCTCCAACTATTTATACGTTTTGTAACGGCCGCCATCGTCTCCCCCACCCGTCTTACCGTCATTGCCGCAACGTGCCCCTGCTCATGCGGTTTATATTCCTTGCCGCATAGAATTATATGTGGTTTTTTGGTGACGGCAATGAAGGGATCCCGACGCTGCGAATGCGGCGACGAGTGCGATGCTGATACTGGCATCTCGACTGCAGCGGCCTCTTCGGCGAAGGCCCGCTTCGTCTCAGAGAACCCGGGCCGCGACGTGCAGCGCGTCGGCACAGCCCGCTTCATGGGCCAGGACCCGTACAAGATACACGAGGCCACATGGGCAGTGACCGGCAGCCTGGGGGACAGCCAGTGCTACATCGGCGTGACCAGGAAGGTCAGGGCAATCCAGGCCGCGCTCTCGGAGCGCATAAGGCGCGACGACCTGCCTGTCAGGCTCCTCTATCCCGCATATACCCTAGGCATCTCCGACGGCCAGCTGAACGGCACCCCGGGCATGCGCTACTCCCTGATAGGCCGCGAGGTCTCCAACGACAGCATCACGATACACCTGAGCGGCAGCGAGGTGGAGGGGTGCATCTCAGTAGTGGCGTGCGACAAGCCCCCGGTAGGGACACTCGCCGCGCTCCTCGAGCACAACAAGCCCTCGATAATCATGTCCGACGGGTCGATAAGGCCAGGCAGGGATCCTGAGACGGGGGAGCGCATCGACATAGTCAGCGGCTTCCAGATAGCGGGAGAGGCAGACCAGGCCAAGAAGGACCGGTATGCCCTCAACGCATGCTGCGGTACCGGGAGCTGCGGCGGCATGTTCACGTACAACACCATGCAGTCGTTCATCGCAGTGGCAGGCATGGAGCCGCTGGACATGGTCGCGCCAGCATCAGACGACGAGCGCCGCGTCGAGGACTTCCCGGACAAGCTTATCGACTACCTGCTAAGGATGACCAAGAAGGGGATAAGACCGCGCGACATAGTCACCCCAAAGGCGCTAAGGAACGCGCTTACAGTGGCAGTGGCGATGGGCGGCTCTACCAACGTGATGCTACACAGTGTCGAGATAGCTAGGGCCGCAGGCATAGACCTCTGGAAGGAGGTCATAAGCCAGGAGGGGTTCAACGACCTCTCGCGCCGCATACCTGTCCTGGTCAACGCGCGCCCGTTCGGCGCGTACTCTATGGTAGACATCGACGAGAAGGGAGGCCTCCAGGTCATCGTCAAGGAGCTGCTCGACGCCGGCCTTCTCGACGGCAGTTGCATCACGTGCACCGGCGAGACCCTAGCGGCCCAGGTAAAGCGGCTCAAGCCAGGGCCGCCCGACCACGAGGTCATATACTCGGTCAAGAGGCCGTTCAAGAAGACGGGAGGGCTGCGCCTGCTGAAGGGCAACCTCGCCCCTGAGGGCGGCGCGATAATCAAGATCGCAGGCATCGAGGGTGGCCTGGAATCGGGCATCTTCACCGGAAGGGCGCGCACCTTCAACGGCGAGCAGGAGCTCATAGCTGCGCTTGAGAAGACGCCAGGCATCTTCAAGGATCGGGATATGGTCGTCATACGCTACGAGGGGCCAAGGGGCGCGCCAGGCATGCCCGAGCTGCTCGACCCCACCTCGCGCATAACTGCGCTCTGCCGCGCTAAGGGCATAACGGTAGCACTGATGACAGATGCGAGGTTCTCCGGAGGCTCGGTCGGCCTGGTCATCGGCCACGTCGGGCCAGAGGCGTACCTTGGAGGCCCGATAGCCCTGATAGGCGACGGCGACACCATCGTAGTAGACATCAACAAGGACACTCTGGACTGCAAGGAGCTGGCAGACGGGAAGGTGTACGCGCGCAGGGCAAAGGCATGGAGGGATGCAGCAGCAGCGCATGGCGGCACGCATCCCGACGTCAAGCCTGTGACGAACAGGCTGCTGAAGCGCATGCGCGCCACGGCGCGCACCGCGCTGGAGGGCGGCGGCATGGCCGACAGCGGAGACTAGTATGATCACTCCGAGTCGCGTTACCTTGGATTCTCATGCGGAGCTATTCGCGCCTGACGCAAGCTGCCAAAACAGCGGTAAACGAGATTCCATTATTTGGCAGTAAACGCACGTTTTTATGTCAAGAATGTAGACGTTTGCATACGTCTCTGTATACCTAAATTTGTAGCGCAGGTTCGCAAGTGAATATTACACACATACCTTGTTGCTCTCTGAAGCGTGATTTGCAGGGGGAGAGATTTGGACTCTCGAACCCGCTAAGGGTTTGAGAGTGTTTCCTAGCTGTTTCACGCCTATATTCCTAGCCATATTTCACACCAAAAACAAAACATAATTCTAAGCCCAAGCAGGTTCATCTGAACCGTAGCTATTGGCCTAGCAGAGTATATAAGCAGGCACGGTTCAGATTTCCAAAAAATCTGAATCATAGGTTAGGGTCTAGGCCTTCTTTTTACCAATTCCAAGAATTTCGTCAGCATGGACAAATTCTATTTTGTATGGTTTACCTTTAGCGTCTTTTCTTTGGTTGACATATTTTATCAGCAGTTTTATCTTAGAAGAAACATCTTCCGGCGAAACTATCCTAGCGATTTGTGGTCGCTTATTATCTGCAACTCTACCATCCCAATACATCACTACTTGGTATATATCAAGTGGTTTTATCTCTTCGTCCTTTATCTCATATAATATTTCTTCCCCATTTGGTAATTGATGGATTATATCTACAATAACACCTATACGAGACCAAATGGGCGCATTTTGCTGTGCGCTAGAATTTGGTGTTGCCTTTTCTAAAGTGCTCGCAATTTGTTTTCTTAACTGTGATTCTCTTAAATCGTATGCGCCTGAGGAAGCTTGTTGCGGCATATATCTTGTTATAAGTTCTTCCAATAATTTTGCCACGAATGGGTTATTTTGATCAAGTCCTGTTTTATTATTAAACGTAGAGAATAATGGGTCTTCAACAGTTAAATCACCGATGAACGAATTTAGGCTATTATGCCGTGCTAATCCAAACAATTCAGTTAGCAAATGAGGCAGTATAACTCTTTTTCTAAATATTACATCTATACCTTGAGTTCTTTGATTGCCTTGATAATATATCTTAAACCCGTTCTTTGCACTCAAATCCCTATCAAGGTCGCCAACTCTATAATACACATCGCATGTTTTCCCATTTACTGATATAGATATTCTATTTGGTGCCGGATCACGTTTGTATGGTATTGGTAAAGCCTTGACTTCTTCTGATTTCAATGTGCCATTATCGTGTACCCATTTTATAAAAATCTTATGAGTGCTATCCAACCAAGGTCTATAAAATACGCCAAGATGCTCTTTTAACGCATCTATTTGCTTTTGTTCTAATTTTGTTGGTCTGGGTCCTCTTTCATATAATTTATGTAACGTGGTATTAAGAAAAATTAGATTTGTTTCCGCGTACACTCGAGTACCCGTCTCTAAGTTAAGTTGTGTAATATTTGAGTCCCATATTTTTTCCTCGCTTTTATTAGGTAACTCTACCTTCATACGTGAACTTAATGGTCCTCTTATTATGTATAGACCTTTATCAGTAGGGTTTTTGGTTAGCAGTTTAAAGTCTTCTTTTCCGCCAGTCAATCTGGCTATACTATTTTTAAGACCAAACCCATGTTCGTTCATTGAGCCAGGGTTTGTAGGTGGTGCACCCATTCGTAGTATCCTATTCACTAAATCTGAAACTAGAATGCCAGAACCATCATCCGCTATGATAAGCTTTACCTTGTCATTCTCTCCGAATATGTGCACCTCAATATTCTTGCTTCCGGCACTTATGGAATTGTCAATGAGCTCTGCTAAAGTTTGTTCAAAGGTAAGGTCTTGTCTACCTAACTCAGTATAAAATCTGTCTTCTGGTGTAGTATCAATATCTGCCGGTATGGTTATGCCTGTCATAATACTATATTGAATATAAAACTATAAAAATTGCACTAAATATCATTCGATGTTATAGGTAACCCCTCCCCTCTAGCTACGCCAACTCGCGCGCCTTCGGCTTACGAGGGCTAGCGTCCCAACGGACTGCAAGCTGGCAACCCAGCAAGCGGCTGATTTTGCAGGGGGTCAAAAATCAGCCTTAACGCCGCCATGTCCTACAAAGTAGCCGCAGCAGCCGTAGCCCGCCGTGCGACACCAAAGGTGTCTTTTGGGCGGGCGTAGGCTGCGAGGCGGGAGTTTCTCTACATGAAACTCTACATGGACGGCTCTAATATTGATGTGCAGTACCACGAGGGGAAAATAGGCTATTTTGGGACTTCCCTCGTGAAATTCCTCTACATGAATTTGGCTAGGCATGTAGAGAAACTAGGCCATGTAGAGAAAGCCTTATATATCTATTAGGGTATATACTTATTAGGTGTTAAATTATGCAGATGCAGAGGGAAGTGGTACATTACCCTACACTCAAGACCATACTTGCTATTGAGGATGCTGTAAAGTCGGCCAATAATCCTGTCAGCAGGAACTGGATACTGGCAAAGATGCCTACAAAGGTTATGCGCTCAACTCTTAACCTTGCGCTTGACTACATGGAGAGGCGTGGACTTGTGCTTGAGACCAAGAAGGGCTTCATCTGGACTTTCAATCCTAGCAAGAAGCTAGAGAAGGCGGAAGGGGAAGGCTTGGAGGTGTAGGCTTGACCGATAAGCGTGTTTCGATAAAGCTCCTTGGAGACGCCAAGGAAGCTTACCTTGCGCTCAAGAAGATAGTTGAAGATGAGCGCAAGAAAGGCGTGGAAAGCTCTTTCAACCAAACCTTGTTCAGGTCAATAGAGGACAAAATAGCCATACTCAAACGGGATTACGATTTCGGGATACACATACCGAAGGACAGGATAGGCAGGAAGTACATCATAGAATACGATGTTACGAACTTATGGAAGGTAAACCTTTCTGGAGGCTGGCGGATGATATATACGCTCAAACAGCCTCAGCGCGAGAATACTGAGGTCGAGATACTTTCGATATGGCTTGATGTGCTCGATATAATAAGCCACGAGGACTACGACAAGATATTCAACTACCGCGGCAGGTGATTATCTGCCAATAACGATTTCTTGAGGCTTGCAGCCTGAGATAGGCCAAAGGCGTTGTCTATCTCCTTGTAAAGCTCCTTACTGCTCAGTATATCTTCAAGAAGTAGCTTCTGGTCTCTCATAGGATATCGACCGCATCTCTCATAACATACGGTTTTCTTCTGCCATTGATAGACCCATACATTACTATGTCAGGCCTTCTGCCAAGTTTATCTTTTAGATCAGCGTACAAACCTCCCAGGCCGAAGAGTGTTGGAGTTTCCTTGAATCTTACCAAGATGTCCACATCGCTTTTATTGTCGGCCTCACCTCTAGCAACGGAGCCGAAGATTGCTGCCTTTATTACCCCGTGTTCCTTTAATATGGGCACTATTTTTTTCTTTACCGAAGATACGGTTAGCTTCACTTCACCACTGATATTATTGCCTAGAGTAGATATTTATAGC
>JASHXR010000013.1 GCA_030043435.1 Microcaldota archaeon | reverse complement strand
GCATCTCGAGCACGTCGGGGTTCCTCTTGTTCGGCATCATGGAGCTCCCTGTGGTGAAGCTGTCGGGCAGCTCGTAGTAGCCGAACTCAGGCGCGCTGAAGAGTATGAGGTCTGATGCGATCCTGTTGAGGTCGAACATCACCTGGCTGAGGGCGTGGAGGATGGTAGCCTCGAACTTGCCCCTGCTGAGCTGCGCATAGACGGGGTTCCTCTGTATCCTCGAGAAGCCCAACTCTGCAGCGGTATACTCGCGGTCGAGCTTTATCGGGCTGCCGTATCCTGCGCCTGTGCCGAGCGGCGACTGGTCTATGAGCGCCAGCGCGCCCTCGAGGAGCCGGATGTTGTCCTGCATCGAGTCTGAGAACGCCGACGCCCAGAGCCTCACCGACGAGGGCATCGCCCTCCTCGTGTGCGTGTATCCGGGCAGCTCCACGGCGCCATACCTTGCCGAGAAGGAGTCCAGCGCTGAGATGAACGCCCTTGAGAGGGCTATGCACCCCTTCAGCTCGTCCTTGCAGTAGAGCCGCAGCGCGGTCAGCACCTGGTCGTTCCTCGACCTTCCGGTGTGTATCTTCTTGCCCAGGTCGCCGAGGCGCGCCGTGAGCGCGTTCTCTATCGCGGTGTGCACGTCCTCCTGCTCCCTCGATATCGCGAACCCGCCGCGCTCGCCCAGCCTCTTTATCCTCTCGAGCTCCTTGACGAGCCTCGCCGCCTCTGCGCCGGTTATGACGCCGATGCGCGCGAGCATCCTTGCGTGCGCGATCGAGGCAGCGCAGTCGTACTTGACGAGATTGAGGTCGAGCACGTAGTCCTCGCCCACGGTAAAGGCCTCTGCCTCGCTGTCTGCGGAGTAGCCCTTCTCCCAGAGCTTACCTCCCATCCTTACCACCGCCCCCCTTAGCCCCGCGTCGCTTCAGCCAGCTGTAGTGCACGCTCCCCTTCAAGCCGAAGTAGTGCGCCTTGAGCCTTATCGCGTTTATGTTGATGAACCCCTTGGAGTCCGTGGCGTCGAAGCCTCCGGCGACGTCCATCGAGGACTGCCTCTGGTCGTATAGCGAGGTCGGCGACTCCCTGCCTATCGTAGACACGTTGCCCTTGTGCAGGGAGAGCGTCACAGTCCCGTCTATCGCCTCCTGGCTCTTGTTGAACGCGCTCATAAGGAAGTCCATCTCCGGCGAGAACCAGAACCCGTTGTATATTATCTCGGAGAACTTGGGCACCAGCGTGTCGCGGAGGTGCATGACCTCCTTGTCCATGGCGATGCCCTCGAGGTCGCGGTGGGCTGCCCAGAGTATGGTGGCGCCAGGTGTCTCGTAGACGCCGCGCGACTTTATGCCTATGAACCTGTTCTCCACCATGTCGACGCGACCCACCCCGTTCTCTCCGCCGATTTTGTTGAGATATGCGAAGAGCTCAAGCGGCCTCGTCTTAGTGACATGATGCGTCCTGTCTACTACCCTAGTAGGCGTGCCGTCCTTGAAGTGTATCTCGACTATGGTCTCGCGCGACGGCGCAGCCTCGATTGACGCGGTCCTCGAGAAGAGCGACGATGGCGGGCGATAGACAGGGTCCTCTAGCACCCCTGCTTCGTGGCTTATGTGCATCAGGTTCTCGTCCTCGCTGTAGGGTTTGGCCTTGGTCGCCTTGACAGGTATGGACCACTTCTCAGCGTAAGCAAGCATGTCGCTCCTGCCCCTGAACTGGGCAAGGAAACCTGGATCCTTCCACGGCGAGATGACCTTTATCTGGGGGTTGAGTGCGTAGTAGGTGAGCTCGAACCTGACCTGGTCGTTGCCCTTGCCTGTCGCGCCGTGGGAGACGTACTGCGCGTCCTCCCTTCCCGCCACGTCTATCTGCGCCTTGGCGAGGAGCGGCCTGGCTATGGCCGTGCCGAGCATGTACCTTCCCTCATAGAGCGCGTTGCCGCGCATGGCAGGGAAGATGAAGTCGGTGACGAACTCCTCCTTCAGGTCCTCGACGCAGACCTTCGAGGCGCCGGTCTGCAGCGCCTTCCTGCTGACTGCAGAGAGGTCCTCGCGCTGGCCTATGTCGCCTACAAAGCAGACTACCTCGTAGCCCTTGTTGACCAGCCATTTCAGGATCACTGAGGTGTCGAGCCCGCCGCTGTATGCGAGCACGACCTTCTTCTTCATCGCAGCCATAGCAAACCAACATCTCTAAAGTCTTCTCTCCCAGACCATATCCCGATATTTGTCCTCGGCAGGGAACATAATCTCTTGGCGCGCGCCCCTTTGCTACAGTGCCGCGCGGCGCGGCCCTGGACTTATCGGTTTCCTCTTCCAGCTTACCGGATCGGGTATTATTTGGGCACGTGCCATTTATATGCACAGCAGTCATGCCGTTGCCGCAGCTTCACACGCCGCTCGGCACAGGCGCTCATCTGATGTACGACGGTACCTCAGAGGGGTCGTATGCTCTCGATAGCGGAGCGGCATGTCCTGCACCATCGACAGAGGCGTGCGCAGGGCCTGACTCAGAAGGCGCCTTGGAGAAGCAGATCACCATCGTCTTCCCCTTGCCCTTCGGGAAGCGGAAGGTCAGCACGGCCTTGTTCCGCTCGAGGAACTCGCTCAGCTCCCTCGCCATGCCAGGGTCGTCGAAGTCCACAGGTAGCTCGATCTCGCCGTGCTTCTCCAGCTTTGCGTCTGCTTTCTCAGCCTTGTATCTCGCCTGCATCTCAACACCTCTTGATCCCCCACCCTCTCCATCCATCCCATCGCTTCGGTAGTATATTGGCCGCTCTCATATATTAAGCATGCAGCGTTGTTGATACAATATGAGTCAATAATGCACCAAATGATACATTTATATGCCTTGCCTGAGACTCCTTACCGATGGTCGCATGAGCATCTCGAACACGGTAAGGATCTACCTAAAGAACAAGCCGTATACGCAGGAGGCGCTGGAGAACGGCATAGTCAACTACAGCGCACTGGCCAGGCTGATGCAGAAGCAGCTGGGGATACGGAGCTACCAGGCGGTCAAGGCCGCGATAAGGAGGTACGCGGAGCAGATGGAGTCGGTGAAGGGGAGCATAGAGAGCCGCGCGCTTGGCGTGCTTAGGGAGAACAGGATCGCGCTGCTCGACGGTGTGCACGTGGTGATCTCGAGGGACGAGCTCGAGATAGACAACGACGCGAAGGTCAAGACCGACGGATACTACGTCTACCTCACCAGGAAGGACGTGGTCAGGGCGCTGCCCAAGAAGGCGAGGGAGAGCCTCGTCAGGGTCAGGGACAACTGCGCCGCGCTCACGGTCTACTCCGAGGAGAGGCTTGAGGGCACGTCAGGCGTCATCGCGTTCCTCGCCTCGGTCTTCGCGGAGCAGGACATAAACGTGATAGAGTTGATCTCGTGCTACACCGAGACGATACTGGTAGTGAGCGGCGAGGACGCGCTGCGCAGCTACGAACTCCTCTCCGGCATAGTCAAGGCAGGCAGCGCGCGGTGAGTGCATGAACGTGACGCTAATCGGCATGCCAGGAGCAGGCAAGTCCACCATAGGGCGGAGCCTCGCCGGGGCGCTGAGATACAAGGTCGTCGACATAGACGACGAGATTGCGAGGAGCCAGAAGAGGGAGTCATATGTGGACGTGCTTGCCGAGGAGGGGGAGAGGGGCTTTCTGAGGATAGAGGAGCGCGAGGCCCTGAGGCTCAGGTGCACGGACACGGTCATCTGCCCGGGCGGCAGCATCGTCTACTCGCCCAGGGCGATGGACCACCTCAGGAAGCTCTCCACGGTAATCTACCTTGTGATCTCAGTGGAAGAGGTGAAGAGGAGGATAGACGTGCGCTCACGCGGGATAGTAGGAATGGGCAGGAAGAGTATAGAGGGATTGTACAGGGAGAGGGCGAGGCTCTATTCCAGGTATGCCGATGCGGTTGTCAACGTCGAGGGCATAGGCGTTGCCGAGGCTGTGAGACTGATAAGGAGGTGCCTTCCGGGTGCCGTGAGGCGGCCGTGACATTGGCACTTGGCAGGTCTCCAAGCAGCGGCACTTGATTGCGATGTATAGTGGCGTTTTGTTATAATCGCTCCATGAATGCGGCTATGTCTTTAAGCATCGACGCAGGCCTTTCCTGATTCAGCACCTCTATCTGTTTCTTTTCGTAATACGCAACGTTCTTAAGCATTATCCTGAGCCCGACGTCCACATATTCTATCGCCCATTTCCCTCCCCTGCGCTTTACAGCTAACTTCAGGTATCTGAGGTACTTGCCCTTATTCTTCAGGAGCCTTAGCCCTATCCATGTGTCATAGATGTCCTTGAGCTCGTTCCTCTCTGCCATAGCCACCGTCTTCTCGGCAAGGAGGTACTCAAGGCTGTACGACGGAACCCTTACTGGTATCAGAGGCACGCCGAAGTAGTACAGCAGGTCGGTGAGGGTGGCGGGTCTCGGCCTTTCCTGAATGCCACTGGCCTTGACCAGATCAAGCTCGATGCCGCCGAAGAGCAGCTTCGTTGACACTATCCCTTTTATCCTTCCGTGGTACTTCAGCGTCGCGCCGTTCCGCGAAAGCACGTCTATTGTCTTATCATACGAATAGCAGTGCAGGTCGATATCGTACGATAGTCTCTGCGCCCTGCCGAAGTAGATCTTGTTAAGTGCTGTGCCGCCAAAGAGGCCGGCCTTGATGCCATTAGATTCTAGCAGGGGAAAGATGGCCGTGATGGCGTTGTATGTGGCTATGCTCTTATCGAGCTTCTCCTTCTGCATGCCCAGCTTCATTGCAAGCCGGTTGGTATCCGTGCTATACTGCATCCATCCACCTCAAGACCCGTATATCATCGTAAAGCCGCCATCTTCTGCTGTAATTCTCGGCGCGGTGCTTGAAGAAGAACGACACCCCTCTGCTCTCCTCGCTCGTCCTTAGCAGCCTCTTTGTAAACCACTCCGGCGCGATTCCTTCAGTAGCATACCCTACCCGCCTTGCGTCGGTAGTGCTTGCGTGAACAGCGTAGTAGAGCAGCTCCTTCCAGTCGCCGCTTCCTAATCCTCTCTGGTTAATGGCCCTGTACATGTCGAAGTAATCAGCATAAGCGGGCCTTGCCAGCATGTCGAATATCGTCTTAGGATAGGTGGAGACGGCAATCTCGCCGCCGTCCCTCTCGAGCAGGGACGACCCATAGTATGCTGTAGACATGTTTACAGGTATTATCCTCGTGTCCATGAATCGCGTCTCCTTAAAGTGCCTGTCGGTACATACGTAGACAGAGGCCTCGACTTCGTTCTTAAGCCCGTAGAGATACAGCGCGGAAGAGAGCCCAATGTAGCCTTTGTACAGAAAGGCGCCCACATAGAGAGCGTCTGCGGTCTTCGAGTAGATGCCGTTGCTCACCTTTACTATCCTCTTCTCTCTCAGCATTCTGCCAATGGCATAACTCAGAACGCGACGCGTGAGCTTACCTTCGGAGAGGCGCAGGATCTGGGCCGCGCTGAACACGTCAGGCAAAGAATCAAAGTTTACAAATT
>JASHXR010000125.1 GCA_030043435.1 Microcaldota archaeon | reverse complement strand
GGCCCCAACGGCGCGGGCAAGACGACTGCTATGGCGAAGGTGGCGAGGCTCTTCATGGACAACGGCTTCACGTGCGTGCTCTCCGCGAGCGATACCTTCAGGGCAGCTGCGATAGAGCAGACGGTGCACCATGCCGAGAGGCTGGGCATACGCGCGATAAAGGGAGCGTATGGCGCAGACCCCGCTTCGGTAGCGTTCGACGCGATAGCGCATGCAAGGGCCCACGGCATAGACGTCGTGCTTATAGACAGCGCGGGCAGGCAGGAGACGAACAGGAGCCTGATGGAGGAGGTGAGGAAGATGGTGCGTGTCGCCAAGCCAGATATGAAGATCTTCGTGGGCGAGAGCATAACCGGCAACGCCCTCCTCGGGCAGGTGAGGGAGTTCGACCAGGCAGTCAAGCTCGACGGCATAATACTGACGAAGCTCGACGCTGACGCGAAGGGAGGCAACACCATCTCGATACTCAGCGAGACCGAGATACCGGTGCTCTTCTTCGGGACAGGCGAGGCCTACGACGCGATGGTGGCGTACAGGCCGGAGCTCATACTGGACAACATACTGCCCAACAACTAGGTGGCAGCGAGAGAGGCCAGAGCGATGGAGTTGTGTTTCATAACGTCGAACAAGAACAAGCTGGAGGAGGTAAGGCGGATGCTCGGCGTCAGGATAGCGAGCAGGAGCCTGGAGATTGAGGAGGTGCAGAGCCTTGATCCGGGAGAGGTCGCCGCGGAGAAGGCAAGGAGCGCGTATGCGCTCGTGCATAAGCCGGTGATAGTGGAGGATACCGCGCTGCACATAAAGGCGCTGAACGGCTTCCCCGGTGCGCTGATAAAGCACATGGAGGAGAGCTTAGGGCTCGACGGCATCTGCAGGCTGCTGGACGCATACAGCGACAGGAGCGCAAAGGCGGAGACGTGCATCGCCTTTTACAACGGGAGCAGGCTCATGAGGTTCTACGGCGCAGTTGAAGGCATGATATCGGATAAGCCGAGAGGGGGAGGCGGATTCGGCTGGGACAGCATCTTCATACCTGACGGCATGTCGAAGACCTTTGCAGAGATGGGCACTGACGAGAAGAACAGGATCTCGCACAGGAGGAAGGCAGTGATGAAGCTCAGGAGGCATCTGATGGGAAGGTGAGCGCGACGCGCGCATTAGGTGGGTAGTTACACCACCTCATTTCCTCATCGCAGCTGCGGTGAGCTCGCGCGCGACCTGCCGCTTCTCTCCGGAGATATCCTGCAGCTCTCCAGGGTCATCGCCGATGTCGTAGAGCTCGTCCCTCCTCTGCCCGTTCCTGAAGTGAAGCAGCTTGTACCTGCCCTTGTAGACGGCTGTGGCGAACGCGTTCTGCCTTATCTTCGCCCTGTAGATCGCGTCTGCAGATTTCGACCTGGACCTTATGAGCTTCAGCAGGTAGGCGTCCCATACCTCTGTGATGCCGGTATGGTCCGAGAAGACGTAGTCGCTCGAGGTCATCGAGCCGTCGACCTCGTCCCTTCTCCCATGCCCTATCTCCATTATCGAGGAGTGGAGCGAGGTAAGGCTGACAGGCACGCTTATCCGCTCCCTGGTGCTTACCTGCCTGCCGTTGACGAACCTCGCGGCTATGAGCGGCACCCTGACTATCTCGCCGTAAGGGAACATGGAGTGGTACATCTGCCCGTGCTCCATGAAGCCCTGGCCGTGGTCCCCTGAGAGTATCAGGACGGAATTGTCAAGAAGGCCAGAGCTGCGCAGCTTGGAGAGCAGCGCGGCTATCTGGCTGTCGAGGTAGGCGAGCCTGAGGTCCCTCGCGGCCTTTATGTCCCTGACAGCGTCGCAGGCGTCGAGTATGCCGGAGAGATAGAGCCACTTGTCCTGCTCCACGTACTCCTTGGCCACCAGGTTAGTAGGGTAGCCCTCGTGGGCCTCCATGTAGTTTATGAAGAGGAAGTTAGGCCCGGCTTCCGCGGCCTTCTTCGAGCGCGACAGCACGATCTTGTTCATTGGCGCGGCGCCCATGTCGAGGCTGTATGAGCCGGCCTCGCGCGCGTAGACGCGGTTCAGCCTGGCCCTGAGCGAGAGGTAGAGCCTGTCGAGGCGATTCCGCGGCATCATCCTGCTGACAAGGTATGAGAGCTCGAGCAGCCTCTTCCTCGCAGCGTCGCTGCCTACCAGGGCGAGGGGCGCCCTTACCCCCAGGTTCTTCATCTTCTTTCGCGAGGCTATGGCTACGGCGTCGGTATACTCTACGCTGGAGAAGCCCTCTGCTATGCCCGTATATCTGGTGACCAGCGGGTTCGAGGAGAAGAGCAGGGTGTTGTAGCCGAGGCCCCTGAGCTTGCTTGCCAGCGTAGGCTCTCCCTCCCTTATCAGCCTCGATTTCACCAGGAAGGGGTCGGTGTTCCTGTCTGCGTTTCTCAGCCTGTCCTCCATGAGCTGGCTAATCGAAGCGACGCGCCTGCCGGTGAAGAGCGAGACGTGCGACGATGCAGTGTATGTACCAGGAGAGATCGCGTTGAGGTAGACTGTGCCGCGTCTGGCGAGCCTGTCGAAGCCCGGGAGCTCCAGTCCGCCTCCGTATGCGGAGAGGTAGTCGGCCCGCGCTGTGTCGAGCATGATGAAGATGATATTTGGCCTTTTTGAGTCCATACGCTCTTTTCACAGTAAAGGTTTAATATCCTTGTCTTATCGTCAGCTTTTGTCCTTCGAGAGGAGTTAGTGCTCGAGGCCGTTCGCAGTGCAGGCGCGGGAGCTCATCGCACCGGGCCGTATTCCTTGTGCGACTCGCCGAAGATGCGGAACCTGAGGAAGTTGGTGATATAGAAGAGGATGTACCTGGTCATGCCCCACTTCCTGACGCGCCTTATGCTTGTCCTCACGGTCGCGTCCATGCTGTATGCCATCCTGCCCTCTGCCTTCAGCCGGTTCGAGAACTCCCAGTCCTCGTAGGAGCGCATGCTCTCGTTGAAGCCGCGAACGTCCATGAAGGCGCTCTTCCGCACGGCGAAGTTTGAGCCCATGAAGGCTGGACGGCCCAGGCGCACCGAGGCCCTGACGAAGTATACGGAGACTATCTTATATGCGAGCGCGTACCTGGTCCCCGTCTTCTCAAGGGGGCGGATCGGGCCCGTCGCCGCGGCGACGCCTTCGTCCTTCATTATCCTGCTGTACACGCCCAGGAGCCCTCTTGACGGCACGGTATCCGCGTCGAGGAAGAGAAGAAGCTCGCCCTTTGCGACAGCCGCGCCTGCGTTCCTCGCCCTGCCAGCGCCGCGCGCCGGAGACTGCACCAGCGTGCGCGCGCCCTTCCTCCTTGCGATTTCGAGGGTCCTGTCGGTGCTTCCGCCATCCACAACGATGGTCTCGAAGTCGCGGAACGACTGCCTCGAGAGGCCGTCGAGAGCCTTGTCTATGTATCCCTCCTCGTTGAGCGCGGGGACTATCACGCTTATCTCGACCATCCTATCGGCTATTTTACTGCATAGGCGCTTAAAAGACGTATGGTAGTCAACAGAGTAACCAATGCATTATTTGTGTTGGACAGGGACAGGTCAAGCAAGGAGGCACGCAGGAGAAGACGACCTAACTGCGCTTGCGTGGCTTGCCGAGCTGGGCCGCGGAGCCTGGCTGGGCTGCCTTGAGCTGCCAGTATGCCTTATCGAAGGCGCGATTGACGGCGTTGACATAGTAATTCAGGTTCAGGAACTTGTCTACGTGGACGGTAACGACGTAGGTGTTGGTGTTGACGACCTTAGTAAGGAACGTTATCTCGGGCTTCTGTATGTGCCTCCCCTCAAACTCACGGTTTATTGCAGACGTAGCGATGTCCTGCAGCCTGCTTCCATTCACATCTGAGTTGAGCGAGACCGTCAATGGGTAATAGAAGCCGTCCTTGCCTTCAAGGTGCGTAAGGATCACGGAGTTGAGAAGGAAGGTATTGGGTATGCGCGTCATGTGGTTGTTCTGCGTCCTCACCTCTGTGAAGACGGTCTGCACATGCAGTATCTCCACGACAAGGTCCATGCCGCCCCAGGAGCTTAGCCTCATGAGCACCACGTCGCCTGGGAGCAGGGTCTTGGAGACAGATACGAGAAGCCCGGAGAGCACGCTGGTGGTTATGGTCTGCAAGGCTAGGCCTATCACCACGCCGCCTATCGCGCTTCCCGCAAGCACGCCTGTGAGGCTTATCCCGAACGCGGTAAGCGTTATGAAGAGCGCTATGAACGAGAAGAGGATTGCGAGCATGATCCTCTTGATAGCGACCGCGCCTATCTCGGCCCTCCTATTGCCTGCCCTGCTGCCGACAGCTGAGGCAAGTATCCTGTAGATCACGTAGCTTGCGACTATGCCTACTATCGAATTGGAGCCTGCCGTGATGTACGAGAGGTATGAATCGTATGCTGCAAAATAGGTGGTCACCTCATAAAACAGGAGGTGGTCGAAGCTGAAGACCACGACTGCGAATATGCCTACTACGACTATGGCTATGAGATAGCGCAGCACGTTTGGTATCTTATTCGGGGTCTCGTTAGCCAATCTCTTCACCGAAGCGTATATGCAACCTGGCCCTAATGAATGGAGTTCTGTGGCTTCTCAAAGCTTATATTCCTATTCGTCTACCTCCTCTTCTCTATTATGCGCCCCCTTGCCCTGCGGATCGCGACCTCATGGGCCGCTACAGCGCCTATCGCGCCTTCGGGAATCCTGTCCTGCCACCCCTTCCCGCGCCTTATCAGGTACCTGATCCTGGTCGCGGACAGCCTCCGCCTTAGGTACCATTCCGGCGAGACCACGGTTATGCCGTGGCCACTGAAGATCTTCTTCACAAGCCTGGTGCGGGAGAAGACGACATCGACCTTGGGGTACCTGCCCATTATGCTGCAGAACCAGGCATCGTTGCTGTCTGAATCGGGTATCTCGAAGAACCGTATCCTCTTCGCATCGAGCCCTGTGCCCTTGAGCCCTGCCCTTATTATCCTTATGCGGGTCCTTGCAGGGAGAGGGTTCGAATCTGTGCCGGCCTCCTGGGAACTGCCGACCCCTATAGCAAGCTCGCTGCATAGCGACGAAGCGGATTCGAGCGCGTGCAGGTGGCCCTTGTGAAATGGCTGGAACCTGCCTATGAAGAGGCCATGACCGAATCTCTTCGCCATGGGAATGCCATCTGCGTCAGTGACTCTGGTGCTGCAAACAGTCCAGTATCTCCTGCGCCTTGCGAATCCTGCCGATCCTCTTTAACGCTATGTTTATAGCTGCGTTGTGCATCTCTGCAGACATGGACGCCATCGCATCCTCGACGAATATCTGCTGGAAGCCGTACTCGTACGCGAACCTGGCAGTGCTCTCTACCCCGTGGTTTGTAGAGACGCCGCACAGCACTATGGTCTCTATGCCGCGCCTCCGTAGCTGCAGTTCCAGGTCGGTGCCGTAGAAGGCGCCCCATTGCTTCTTCGTTACTATTATGTCGGATTTCTTGGGGCCCAGCTCCGGGACTATGTCGGCCCAGTCCTTCTTCATGGCAGCGCCGCCTCCCCAAGACTGCTCGTCGGCGATTGGGGAGAGCCTGTCCGCCTCAGAGGCCACAACGTGCACCAAGAATACAGGCATCGAGTCTCTCCTGAACGCGTCAGCAATCCTGGCTGCGTTTTGTACCACGGTCTCTATGCTGTGCGGCGCGAGCTGCATGCCCATCGACGCTATCCCCTTCTGCAGGTCTATGACCACAAAGGCAGTCGTCTTCTTGTCTATCTCTAGCTGTGCCATGCATGCTTATTGGCGATAAGCCTTTTTATCCCTTTGCGCCAATAGATTGTATCGTCTTTATATCCTTATTCGGTGCAATATACATTACAATATAGCCGACATAGGGCCGGATGGTGGGCATCCATGGACGAGAAGATAAGGATAAAGGTAATACTGGGCAGCATACGCGAGGGCAGGTTCGGAGAGAGGCCCGCTAACTGGATATATGACGAGCTCAAGGGATGGGACGGGGTCGATGCCGAACTCCTCGACCTGAAGGACTACCCTATGCGGCTCTTCGATTCGCCAGTCTCTCCTGCGATGATGAATAAGAAGTACCCTGACGAGACGATCCAGAGATGGTCAGGCAAGATAGACGAAGCAGACGCGTTCATCATCGTCTCCCCGGAATACAATCACGGCTATTCCAGCGCGACCAAGAACGCCTTGGACTGGCTCGCGCCTGAATGGGCCAGGAAGCCGGTGGGCTTCGTCAGTTACGGAAGCGCGAGCGGGGCCAGGGCCATAGAGCAGCTGAGGGAGGTGGCGATAGAGCTGAGCATGGTGCCTATAAGGAGGTCCATACACCTCAGC
>JASHXR010000124.1 GCA_030043435.1 Microcaldota archaeon | reverse complement strand
TTTCCATGGCTGTGATAGAGAAGGTCTTCGACGGCGTCTATAGGGTCGACGGCAGGCTCGCCACCCTCAACCTGGCCAGGGGCTCCAAGGTCTACGGCGAGGAGCTAGTCAAGGACAACGGCAGCGAGTACAGGACGTGGAACCCGTACAGGTCAAAGCTCGCCGCAGCGCTCGCGCTGGGCCTGAAGTCGCTCTCGATAAAGGCGGGAGCGAGGGTGCTCTACCTCGGCGCCGCGACCGGCACCACGGTAAGCCATGTCAGCGACATCGTCGCAGCTGAGGGGAGCGTCTACGCTGTGGAGATCTCGGAGAGGTGCATGCGCGACCTCCTCAGGCTCTGCGAGACCAGGAGCAACGTGCTTCCCCTCTTCCACGACGCAAGGAAAGTAGAGGCGTACTCCGGCGACGTCGGCACAGCTGACGTCATCTACCAGGACATCGCGGCCCCGGACCAGGCCGAGATACTCCTCAGGAACGCGGCCCTGCTGAAAGAGCACGGCTTCGCGTACGTAGCGGTGAAGTCGCAGTCGATAGACGTCTCCAAGAACCCTAAGGAGGTATTCAAGGGGTTCATCGAGAAGGTCTCGCCTGCGTTCTCAATCGCCGAGTCGATGGGGCTCGAGCCGTTCGACAGGCTCCACCTCTTCCTCGCGCTGCGCAAGAGGCCAGCGCGCGATAGTGATAAAAAGTCAGCGCGAGAGGTCATCGCATGAACTTCATGAGGTATGTGGACGCGCTGGCCAGGACGAGATACACGGAGCTAGAGTGCCAGAGCTGCGGCTCAGTGGTGTTCAGCTCTAACCCCGTGGGCTCGTTCTGCCAGTTCTGCGAGATGTTCGTCTCGGAGCAGGACCCGCACAGGGCCGACGGGGCCACTAAGGCGGTGCTGGCCAAGGCGCGCGCAGCCATGATGAGCGGCGACTGGGCGTCGGCTGTCGCGGCCCTCGAGCCGCTCTCGTCATCGACCGACCCGCTCGTCCTCTACGGCCTCGGGAGCTACTACCGGGCCTACTCGGACCGCATCTACTACAGCGTCGACTACTCCCTCGGCGGCTTCATGCATGCGAACGCGGACAAGAGGAACGACGAGTATGACAGGAACCACGACAACTCGATGCACCTCCTCTCCAGGTCCAAGGAGCTGCTCTTCTCCTCCATCTACATAATAAGCAGGGTGATGAAGAGCGACGACTGGTTCTACCTGTATACCGAGTTCATCGCCGAGATGTCGATGTCCAGGCGCGCCCAGGCGCACCTCGTCCTCGACAGGCTCAACATGAAGCAGCAGAACATGGTCTCCAACTATGCGAACATGGTATACCTGGTGGAGACGCGCTCTCCCAAGGCAGAGAAGTTCCTCGCCCTCTTCCTCGAGATAGGGGAGCCCAACGCCTTCTACTACCTGGCGAGGAGCCTCGCGTCATCTGGAGACCTGGCATCGGCAGAGAGGGTGCTCTCGGGGCTCGGCAGGTACATGCCGCAGATGGCCTTCAGGTTCATGCGCAGGATCAGCGAGGCCGAGGAGGCGACGAGGCTCTGAGCGTGGCATAATGGCGTATAGCTCGGGACGCAAGTGGGCCTTCCTCTCCAACGGGCTGACCTCCGCGATAGAGGCAGAGGGCAGCATAGACTGGTTCCCTGCCCCTAGGTTCGACTCTCCATCCATCTTCTCCAAGATACTGGACGAGAGCAAGGGCGGCCACTTCTCTGTCAGGCCCGAATCGGCGTACTCCCTGAAGAGCTCATACGTCGGAGACTCCCTGATACTCGAGAACAGCTTCTCCACGCCGCAGGGGAGCCTCGAGGTCAAGGACTTCCTGCCTCTCGGGGTCTCGGGCATAGCGAGGACGTACCGCTCCGAGGTGCCGTTCATCGTCGAGATAAAGCCTCTCTTCGGATACGGGCTGACCAAGCCTGACATAGGGAAGGTTCCATCCGGCCTCGTCTTCAGGAACCAATCGTCACAGGAGGGCCTTGAGGTCAGCATAACAGGCAGGCACAAGATTATCGACGACGGGGTGGTGAGGGTGCAGCCTGGTGAGGGCACAATCTTCGCGCTCTACTCCAAGGACCTGAGGTACGGGCTCTTCTCCAACAAGGGGCTCGTCTCCACAGACCAGCCGGATGCGCTCGGAAAGGCAGCCGAGTACTGGCGCGTCCAGGTCGCCCTCGCGAAGGGGTGCAAGGAGTACAGAGACGCCTACGACAGGTCCATAGCGGTGGTGCTCGGCCTGACCTACCTGCCTTCAGGGGCGATAATAGCTGCGCCGACAGCCTCGCTCCCAGAGGCGATAGGCGCGTCGAGGAACTGGGACTATAGGTACTTATGGGTACGCGATGCGTCATACGCGGCAGAGGCGCTTGCCTCTGTAGGCTATCCCGCCAGGGCGAGAAGGATACTCGACTTCATGCTCTCCGTCATGGAACCGTCGTCGAAGCCCTTCGGCCATCCCCTCTACTCTATCGACGGCATGCCGCCCCCGCCCGAGGAGACGATGGGCTGGCTCGACGGCCACATGGCCTCGCGCCCGGTGAGGGTAGGCAACGCAGCGTACATGCAGGTCCAGATGGACGTTGAGGGCGCCTTCATCGATGCCCTCTATACTTACCTGAGGCTCTCGAAAGACGCCTCGTACGCTGCGGAGAGCTGGTGGGCCATCGAGTCCATAGCCGACTGGACCGCGAGGTCGTGGGAGAAGGTGTCTACCAGCCTCTGGGAGCAGCGCTCGAAGCCCAGGCACTTCGTGCATACCAAGGTGATGGAGTGGGTAGCTGTGGACAGGGCGAGCATGATAGCGGAGATGGTAGGGCAGAGGAAGAAGGCGCGCGAGTGGCGCGCGCTCGCGGCAAAGATGCGCACAGCCATACTCAGGGACGGGTTCTCGAAGAGCCTTGGCTCCTTCGTCCAGTACTACGGGGCCAGGGAGGTCGACGCCTCGCTCCTCTGCCTTCCGCTGTACGGCTTCATAGACGCATCTGACAGGAGGTTCAAGGCTACGCTGAAGAGGATAGAGAAGGAGCTGATGGTCGAGGAGGGCCTTCTCTTCAGGTACAGGTCTGACTTCCTCGGCGCAGTCGCACACCCATTCACCCTCCCGAGCACATGGCTGGCGAGGGTCTACCTCAGGCTGGGGGAGAGGGCCCAGGCAGAGGCCGTGATAAGGAAGCTGGTCTCCTGCTCCACCGAGCACCTCCTCCTCGGCGAGCACGTCGAGCTGAAGACCTTGGAGCCGAGGGGCAACTTCCCCCAGCTCTTCCCCCATGCAGGGCTGCTCATCGCGCTGGCCGAGTACGACGACCCCGGCCTATACTCGCACTGACTGCGTTCCAGGAGCTGTTACCAGACGCAGGCCGAGTCTGGGGTATCACCGATACGTCACTGGCGTCGCATAGCTGCCCGCGGCGCTGGCGGTCAGCCCTTGATGACAGCGACGGGCAGGTTCCTCGAGACAGGCGAGGCAATGCCGGCCCTGTCCACCACCCTCACCACTTCGTCTATGTCCTTGTAGGTCCACTCCGCCTCCTCGCTCACTAGCTTCCTCGTCCTTATCCTTATCTCGACGTTCTTCTGCTTCAGCGACTCGAAGGTCCGCGAGGCAGGTATGTCGCGTATCGCCTGGTGCCTCGACATGACCCTGCCTGCTCCGTGGCACGCGCTGCCCAGCGTCTCCTTCATGGACCCCTCCCTGCCGACAAGTATGTAGCTCGCAGTGCCCATGCTTCCCGGTATGAGCACCGGCTGGCCCACGCCCCTATACTTCCGTGGAACCTCCTCCCTCCCCTTCGGGAAGGCGCGCGTGGCGCCCTTCCTGTGCACGTAGAGCTTCCTCCTCTTCCCGTCGACCTCGTGCTCCTCAAGCTTGACGATGTTGTGCGCGAGGTCGTAGAGCAGCTCCATGCCGAGGGCGTCGGAGCTCTTGCTAAACGTCTCCTCAAAGGCCTTGCGTATCGAGTTCATTATTATCTGCCTGTTCGCGAACGCGAAGTTCACCGCGCACTTCATGGCCCCGAGGTAGTCCCCGGCTTCCCTGTCCCCTATCCTCGCATAGCTCAACTCCCTGTCTACCAGCGTTATTGACTTCCTGAGCCTGTACTCCTCGTAGAGCCTGAGGTAGTCGCTGCAGACCTGGTGGCCGAAGCCCCGCGACCCCGTGTGCACCATCACGACTATCTGGCCCTCGTAGAGGCCGTATGCCTTCGCCGTCCCGGCATCCATGATCCTCTCCACCTTCTGGACCTCAAGGAAGTGGTTTCCCGCTCCGAGCGTGCCGAGCTCGTTCTGCCCCCTGGACCTGGCCATCTGGCTGACCTTGGAGAAGTCCGCGCCCTCCATGCACCCCTTCTCCTCCGTATGCTCTATGTCCTCCTCGATTCCGAAGCCCTTGCCTATGAGGTACCTTGGGCCCTCATGCGCCACCTTCGAGAGGTCCGAGGCGCTGAGCCCCAGGTCCAGCCTGCTGCCTACGCCGCTCGGCACATTCCTGAAGAGCGCGTCGGAGAGCTGCGTTATCCTCGGCCTGACCTCCTCCTCGGTGAGGTTGGTCTTTATCAGCTTGATGCCGCAGTTGATGTCAAAGCCGCAGCTTCCTGGGGAGACTATCCCTGTCTCGGCGTCAGAGGCGAAGACGGTGCCTATCGGCACGCCGTAGCCCTCGTGCGCGTCCGGCATTATCCGCACGTCGCCTACCAGATCGGCTAGCGTCGCTGCGTTCATGGTCTGCTGCAGCGTATGGTCCCTCCTTATCTTGTCCATGAGCGCGTCTGAGGCGTAGATGACCGCGTCTGTCCTCATGCCCTGCTGCGACCCCCTCGAGAGCCTGAACCTTACGTCGTCAATCTTCTCTATCTCCATACAATACACGTGAACGAATCAGTGGAAGCCTTTATATACAACGGGACAGCATGTGGTACCCTGGCCAGGAAGGTGCCAGAGGACAATACGTAAAGATACACAACCTATAAATATGAGCCTAGGTCAATATTAGAATTGAGGGGTTCAAGCCTTTTATTAATATGCCTTGCAATGAATAGAGATGCTGCAGGGGTGGCGGAGCCTGGTCAAACGCGGCGGACTCAAGATCCG